>NZ_JBHWJJ010000116.1:0-27921 GCF_042732005.1 Streptomyces sp. NPDC059851
CGGGGGGCTGACGGCCCGGGGCCGCCGGCCGTAGGCCCGCCGGGGCGGGCATCCGGCCGGGGCGGGGTATCCCGTCGACCCGGCCCGCCGCACGGGGCCCCTTCGGGCCTCTCTGCGGGAGCCAGCACTGAATCCGCTTCCACGGTGGGTTCCTCGGGCGATTCCGGCGATTCAGGCCGTCGCGGGCGGTGGCGGGCTCGGCCGCGCTCGGCCGCGCTCGGCCGGCGGCTGGGAGTGGAGCTCTGTGCCGGGCCGTTCCGGTTCCGCCGCCGGGCTGGTCTCGCGGGAGCCGGTGACAGCCTGGCGTGTCACGGCGAGCCAAGGGCGGCCCAGCGGCCACAGCACAGCCGGCCCGCCCAGCAGTACAGGCCTCGCCTCACTGCTCGGGGTCGCCGCCCGCTGACCCGCACCGCCCGGCGCCGCCGGCCCGTCTCCGTCCGGCCCCTCGGGAGGAGACGGGCCGTCTGCCTGCGGGTGCAGGGCTGTTGACCTGCCGGGATATGTTGTGGCTTTCACCGGGGGACGACGTACGGAGCATGTGCATGACGCAGAACAGCGGGCAGGGGCAGGGGCAAGGGCAGGGCGGCCCGGGGGCGGGCCCCGGGTACCCGGGGCAAGGGCAGTACGGCGGCTGGGGCGGGGCCCCGCAGTGGGGCTACCCGGTGCCGACGGCGCCGCAGCCCGGGGTGATACCCCTGCGCCCGTTGGCGCTCGGGGAGATACTCAGCGGGGCGTTCGGGACCATCAGCCGCCACGGGAAGCAACTGGCCGGCGTGATGCTGGCGGTGATGGCCATCGTGCTGCTGGTCATGGGCCTTGCGGTGGGCATCGCCGTGGCCTCGGTGTTCGACCACTTCGAGCCCGTCTTCAACCCGCCCTTCGGCGAGGACCCCGCCCCCGAGCACCTCGGGCCGCTCCTCGTCGCGGGCGGGGTGCTGTTCGTCGTGCTCCTCCTCGTGGGGCTGTTCGGCGTGGCGGTGCTCGCCGCGCTCTGCCCCGCGCTGCTCAAGGAGGCGGTCACGGGCCGCCCCACCACGTTCCGCGCCCTGTGGCGCGCCTCCGTCCGGCGGACTCCCGCGGTGACCGGCGCCATGATCCTCGCCGGCCTGATCGCCGGCCTTCCGGTGCTCGCCGCGCTGGCGGTGGGCATTGCGGTGGTGGCCGCCTCGGCCACGGACGACGGCGGGCCCGCGCTCTTGGGCCTGGTGCCGGCCCTGGCGCTGGCCGCGCTGCCCGTGACGGTCTGGCTCACCACCCGGTTCGGCCTGTCCTCCGCCGTCGTCGTCCTGGAGGGTGTGGGTCCGGTCACCGCGCTGCGCCGCTCGGCGGCACTGGTCCGGGGTGACTGGTGGCGGATCTTCGGCATCTCCCTCCTCGGCGGCCTGATCGCGGGGGCGATCGGTTGGGTGATGCAGATGCCGTTCAACTTCATCAGCACGTTCGCCCTGGTTCCCGCGATGGCGGAGCTGCCCGAGGCCGGCGGCCCGTCGACCGGAACGTTCGTCGCCCTGGGCGTCGCCGTGTTCTTCATGTTCCTCGGCGGCACCGCCGGACAGATGTTCCAGATCGGGTTCAGCCAGCTGGTGAGCTCCCTGCTTTACGTCGACCAGCGGATCCGACGTGAGGGCCTCGCCGAGGCCATCCTGGCCGACCTGGCCGCCGACCCGACTGCCGCTGCCCCGACTGCCGGCCCCACTGCCGCCGGCCCGGCCGCTGCAGGTACCGGTGCCGCGCCCGAGTACCCCGCACCGCCTGCGCCTCCGCAGGCCGGTGGGTCGACCGACGGCCGGTAGCCCGCGCCGCCACCGCATCCGACCGATCGACCGATCGACCGATCGACCGACACCAACGCCCGGCCGCACTTCGCGTGCGGCCGGGCGTTGGTCTTCGCGGGCTGAGGGCCGGCGGGCGGGTGGCCTGCCGGGAATCCGGCTCGGCGTCAGTCGTCGAGCGCCTGGTAGGCCGTGGTCCAGAAGTCGTGGATGAGCTGCGCCGGAGCCGGTACGGACAGCCCGACCTGGGTGAGCAGGATTCCGGTGAGCTGCTCGGCCGGGTCCGCGTACACCGTGGTGCCGGTTCCCCCGTCCCAGCCGAACTGGCCGATGGACGCGTAGTCGCCGCGGTACGTGCGCACCGCCATCCCGAGGCCCCAGCCACCCTGCTGCCCCTGGCCGAACGACACGTGGACGCTGTTGCGCGCCAGGGCGGTCCGGACGGCCTCCTGCTCGGGCGTGAGGCGGTTGGTGGTCATCAGCTCGACGGCGGGCCGGGACAGGATCCGTTCGCCCCGGTGCATCCCGTGGTTCAGCAGCATCCGGAAGTAGGCGTGGTAGTCGTCGACGGTGGAGACCACTCCACCACCGCCCGCCTGGAACGCCGGAGGCTCGCTGAACCTGCCGCCTGCCGCCTCGTCCCACACGACGAACTCGCCGGTCTGCGGATCGGGCGCGTAGCTGGGCGGCAGCCGGTCGATCTTTTCGGCGGGCACGTGGAACCCGGTGTCCTCCATCCCCAGCGGATCGAGGATCCGTTCGCGCAGGAACGTCTCGAACGACTGGCCCGTGACCCTCGCGACCAGTACGCCGAGCAGGTCGGAGCCGATGTGGTACTGCCACTGCTCCCCCGGCTGGTGCATCAGCGGGAGCGAGCCCAGGCGGCGCATCCACTCGTCCGGGTCGGGCAGCGGCCCGCCGTGTCCGGTGAGCTCCAGCCGGAAGACCTCGGCCATGATCGGGGAGCCCATCGACGTCAGGTCCATGCCGAGCCCGAACGTGCAGGTCAACACGTCCCGTACGGTGATCGGCCGCCGCGCCGGCACGGTGTCGTCCAGGGGGCCGTCGATCTGCTTAAGCACCCGCCGGTCGGCGAGTTCGGGAAGCCACGGGTCCACCGGATCGTCCAACCGCAGCCTGCACTCGTCGAGGAGGACCATCGCCGCCGCGGCCCCGAGCGGCTTGGACGTGGAGGCCATCCGGAAGATCGTGTCCCGACGCATCGGCGCGCCACCGTCATGGCGCATCGTCCCGATCGCTTCGACGTGCGTCTCGTCACCCCGGCTGACGAGGGCGACGAGCCCGGGGATCTTCCCGGAGTCGACGTGCCGTGCCAGCACGTCGCGCATCCTGCGCAGCCCCGTTCCCGAGAAGCCGCCGTTGCTCTTTCCCATCATGAATCTCCCCGTGCCATCAATGTTCGAGAACCACTGAACGCTTGCGACGCTACATTGCGTTCATAAATTCGTCAACGCAGTAGGGTGCCAACTTGGGCTTATAGCTTGGGGTTAAGAGGATTTCATTGCAATGAGCATGGCGCTGAACGCAATGAGCGATGGGAGCGGGAATTGCAATGAGCTCCAGGTGAATGCATACTGCGCAGCGCAGCGCGCGGGGCCCCGGGTCCGGCGCACGCCGACGAACGGGAAGACGGGAGACGAGGCCCATGCCCGGAGGCAGACTCACCGGTGAGGACCGCCGGCACATCGCCGCGGCGCTCGCGGAGGGGCTCGGATACACCGAGATCGGGCGCCAGTTGGGGAGACCGGCCTCGACGATCATGCGGGAGGTGACCCGCAACGGCGGGCCCGGGGCTTACGGCGCGGACCGGGCGCAGGAGGCGACACGGCACCGTGCGCTACGGCGCAAGCAGGGAGCCCAACCTCCGGCGCCACCGGTCCCCGACAGCGGCCACGGGCGCGACCCCCGAGAGGTGGAGGACTTCACGGAGTCCTTCACCGCCCTCCTGGCCGAGTCGGGGCTGCCCCGGATGGAGGCCCGGGTGCTGGCTCGCCTGTACATCGCCGACTCCGGCGCTCTCACCGCCGCCGAGCTGGTCCAACGGCTGGGCGTCAGCCCGGCGTCCGTCTCGCACGCCGTCGCCTTCCTCGAACGGCACGGACTGCTCAGGCGGGAACGGACCCCCGGCGAGCGCCGCGAACGCTATGTCACCGATGACGACATCTGGATCCGGTCCCTCCTCGCAGCTGCGCGGATGAACGAAACCCTGGCGGCCACAGCGCGACGCGGGGCCGAGGTCCTCGGGGCGGCGACCCCGTCGGGCGCCCGCTTCGAGTCCTCCGTCGAACTCTTCCTGCTCATCAGCGAGTCCCTCCGGCAGCTCACGGAGCAGTGCCGGCAGAGACTGGCCGCCCGAGCCGCCGGACCACCGGAGCACCGGAGCACCGGACCGCAGTGATGCCTATCGGGCCGGGGAGCGGGGGACGGTGTAGTACGGGAGGGATCCGGGGCGGCCGATCACGACCTTGAGGACCGTTCCGTAGCGGGCGCGGACCGCCGGTACGGGGTCGGGTCGCGGCGGGTCGATGCGGCAGCGGGAGTGGACGGGGCCGGCCGGGGGGCACGTCGGCACCTGCGCGCCCTCGACCTGGCTCGATGCGGCCGGGTGTGCGGGCAGCGGAGGGTAGTCCCAGGTGATGACCAGGCCCCGGTCCTCCGAGACCAGGGACGGTGCGGGCATCCACGTCCCGTCCGGGAACACGCCGCGCATGCGGTGGTACTCCAGCGCGTATGCGAGCGTGCCGCCGCTCGCGCTGCCGGGCCCGTTCAGATCGGGCTGCCAGGTGGTGACGTCCGCGGCGCCGATGCGTTGCAGCACGTCCGTGACCTCGCCCTCGACCCCGTACACGGCGCTCAGGCCCATCTCGCAGGTCAGCAGGTCAACGCCGGCCGGTTCCTTGAAGTTCCCCTTCGCCGGTCCGGTGCAGCCGTCCTTGAACTCGGTGTAGGCGTGGTGCAGCCCCTCCACGCGGTCCAGCCGGTCGAGGAGCCCGCGGAGGCGGGTCTCCTCGGCGTTCCGTTTGCTCTCTGCGTCGCCGTCAGTGGCCATGGCCCGGAGCTCCGCGATACTGGGCTGCGGCTGCGGCGAGCACGCACCGACCACGACCATCGCCGCTGCGGCGGCCGGCATGCCGATGCACAACCCGGCGCGCCTGCCACGCCTCCGCGTCGGTCCCATCGCTCCCGCCCCCAGCTCTGCTCACCCGTCGCCCCGGCTCTCAGCCTCGGACGTTTCTTGCTCGGGTGCATGAGTACGCGTACTCAGGCCCGGCTTTCGAGGATGTGGGTGGGGTGGGGTGGGGGCGGCAGCCTGCCCGGCGCGTGCCGTACGGCGGCGCGCCGGGCAGCGGCGTGTCAGAGCGAGGACTTCGACGCGGTGACGACCACGCACTCCTTGTACTCGCTGCCGTCGCCCTTGCCGGTGTACGGCGTGGTGGCCTCGGCCTTGGCGGACGCCCCCTTCGCGACCTTGAGGCCGGTCACCTTGGCCAGGGCGAGGTTCGCGTTGGAGGTGGCGTCCCCGCGGAACTTCATGGTGATGTCGTACGTGGAGTCCAGCATGCCGCTGTTGGTGACGGTGAGCCGGGCGACCAGGTTCTTGCCCTCCAGCTTGCACCCGTCGATCCGGATGTCCCGCTCGGCCTTGTCACGGCTGGAGCCGTTCGGGACGGAGGTGCCGCCCGTGGTGCCGCCCGTCGTGACGTTGACGTCGGTGTCGTTGCTGCCGCCCGTGGTGCTGCTGCCGCCGCTGGTGCTGCCGGAGCTGCTGGAGTTCGAGCTGGAGCTGGAGCTGTGGCCGCCGCCGCAGCTGGCGCCGTGGGAACCGCGGGCGCCGGTGAGAGCGAAGACTGCTATACCGAAGACGGCGACAGCGCGGACATGGCGAAGCTTCACGTTTCAACCCCCGTTGAAGTGGCGATGAATGAATAAGGGCCCGACTTGACGGGCGCACGTCACCCTAGCAGTGGACTGGGATCTTCCGCTTCACAGAACTGTTTCAAAGCCGCACCAGTCGGGTAGTGCGCGGGCGGCCCGAGGACTGATCGCGCTTCCGTTTCATGCTCCGGAGCAGACTGACGAGACGCTCGTACACAGGGCGTTGCCCGTCTGACGGATGAGCACCGCGCCGGACGACCGTACACCTGAAGGCCGTGGAAGTGGGTCAGGTGGCAAAGGGTGGTTCAGGGCCGTAGGGCCAGTTCAGCGACGATCGTCTTGCCGATGGGCAGGCGGTCGCGCACCTCCCAGCGGGTGGCCACGGCCCGTACGAGGAGGAGGCCGCGGCCCGTCTCGGAGAGCGGCGCGGGCGGGGTGGTCGCGCCCGGTACCGGGGGTCGGCATTCGCCGCGGGCGTCGGAGACTTCGATCCGGAGCACGTCCGCTTCGAGCGTGAGCACGAGCTCGAAGTTCCGGCCGGGCACCCGGCCGTGTGTGACGGCGTTCGCCGTGAGCTCGGCCAGTACGAGGGCGGCGGCGTCGGAGGTGTCGCTGCCGGCCGGAACGCCCCAGGTGTGGAGCTCGTGCAGGGCCAGGCACCGGGCGAGCCGGGCGCCGCGCGGGGTGGCACTGAACTGTTGACAGAACACACGTACGGTCACCGGCGTCTGCCGGGTCCGCTGTGCAGGGGGTGGCGTCATGGCCCCAATGTGGCGGCGGAATGCGGGCGTTCACCAGGGGCGTGGTGCGTACGCCCGGTCAGCGTACGCGTACGGAGGGTGGACAGTACGCGTCACCGAGCGTGACCATGGGGGAGTCGGGAGCGTTGCGGAGCACGTGCGCGGGAGGTGGCCCGGATGGCTTACGAGAACACGGACGAGGGCGGCACGGGCGGGGAGCCGGGCAGCGGCTGCGGTCCGGCGGGCGGCGGGGAACCGGAGGCGTCGGACAGTCTGCGCACGTTCGGTGCGGTCGTCCAGGCCCTGCGGGAGCATGCGGGGCTGAGCCGGGAGGAGTTCGGGGAGCGGGTGCGCTTCTCGAAGCACACGGTGGCCTCGGTCGAACAGGGCCGGCGCATGCCCGACCCTGACTTCGTCGAGCGTGCGGAGGATGCGCTCGGCAACACGGGCGCGCTGCGACGGGCGGCCCGCCACCTGTCCCGCCAGCCGGGCCTGGCCAGTTGGTTCCGGCGATGGGCCCGGTTGGAGGCGCAGGCGGTGACGCTGTACACGTACGAGTGCCGCATGATCCCGGGCCTCTTGCAGCCGGAGCCGTACGCGCGCACGCTGTTCGTGGACCAGGTGCCACCACTCAGCGACGAGCAGATCGAGGCGCAGTGGACGGCGCGGGCGGAACGGCAGCGGCTGCTCCAGGAGCGCCCGAACACGACCTTCGGGTTCATCCTGGAGGAACACCTGTTCCGGCGGAAGACGGGCGGGGTGGAGGTGACCCGGGTGCTCATCGACCACGTGCTGGAGGTCGCGGAACTGCGGAACGTGGAGGTCCAGGTGATGCCGCTGGAGCGGGCGTCACATGCGGGGCTAGCGGGGCCGATGCAGTTGCTGGAGACATCGGATCCCCGGTGGTTCGCGTACTGCGAGGGGCAGGAGCACGGTCAGCTCATTTCCGACCCCAAAGTGGTCAGCACCCTCCAACGGCGATATGCCAGGATGCGGGCACAGGCCCTCTCCCTGGAGAACTCCGTGGGCCTGTTGAGGGAGATCCGAGGAGCGCTATGAGCACGGAAGAACTGGCCTGGTTCAAGAGCAGCTACAGCAGCAGCGGCTCCGGTGACTGCGTCGAAGTCGCCCTCTCCTGGCACAAGTCCAGCTACAGCAGCGGCGACGGCGACGACTGCGTGGAAGTCGCCGCCTGTCCCTCCGCGGTCCACGTCCGGGATTCCAAGGACCGGCACGGCCCCCAGCTCGCCCTCTCCCCCACCACGTGGGCCGACTTCGTGGCGTACGCGTCCCGAGGCGTGATCCTCGGCTCCTGATACGGGTCACGGGTGCTCCTCCGGGAGCCCCTGGCAGACTCGACAATGCGTTCGACGCGCTTCGACCTGCTCGGGAGAATCAACCCATGAGCCTCCTCGTGCACACCTTCGTCTACGACGCCGACGGCGGTTACGTCTTCCTGGAAGACCCCGAGCACGGTCACACCCTGGCCGGTTTCGAGAGCACCCGGCAACGGCTGTGGGGGTCCGACGCGCTCCGGGCCCTGGGCGCCGAGTTCTTCCCGCGCCTCGACGGCGACGACCTCTACGTGGAACGGGACGAGATCGACGCTTTCCTCGCCGAGTGCGAGGCGATCCGTCCGCACCTCGGCCACCTTGCCGGACAGGGCGGTTACGACCCCGACTACGTGGCCCAGCGCTTCGACAACATCGTTGCCGCCGCACTGCGGGCCAAGGCCGAGGCCGGCGGGATCCTCGTCTGGTGAGCGGCCACCCACTCGTCCGGTGATGTGGCGGGGGGCGGGAGGTGAGAGGCGGGGGCCGCGCCAACGACCCCCGCCGGGTTGCGTGGATCCGGACCGTCGGCTCCGCGCGGGCGGTGGCGAATCTTCAGGGATCCGCCCCAAGGGCAGTATGCGCGGCGAGGGTGTTGTTCAGTGCGGTCCGTTCTTCGTGAACGCCTGCGGCCGGACGTACGGCTCTGATCTGCACGGACATGCCGGGCGGGGAGTTGTTCACGGCCGGTGGATCGGTGGCGGGAGTTGTTCACCGGGTCGGACATGGCGGGACATCGCCGGCCTTCGGGCTGTTTTCCGGCCGGTGTCGGCTGGGGCTGCGCTCGGGCATGGTGGTGGGGCGCCCGCAGGACGGGTCTCCGTCCCGCGAGTGGACCGCAGCGCCAACTGCGGTGCCACGAAGGCGTGTTGCGACCACGTATCCGGACCGTCGTTCGAAGGAGTCGTCGTCATGGTGTTGTCCGTGGCTTCCGGTGCCTCCGTCCCCCCGTGGGCGTGGGGGCGGCGCCCGTCCCCCGTCCTCGTCGTCAAGGTCGTCGTCATCGTGGTGGTGGCCGTGGTCACCGCCGTCCTCGCGGGTCTCGGCCAGGCCCCGGCAACCTCGCTCGCGGTGGTCGTCATGGTGACCACCACCGCGCTGGAGCTCGCCCGCCGGATCACCGGTGAAGGGGGACCGGGCGACGGCGGGGGCGCGGCCGGTCCCGGCGTACGGGCCGGCGGGTAGCGGCATGGGTACGGGACGGCAGGGGCGGCCACAGCGGCCCGTCGACACCACCGTCCCGGCCCTGGCGGAGCTCGCGCGGGAACTGCGCGAGCTCCGCGCCGCGGCCGGGCTGACCCTCGACGAACTGTCCGCCGCAACCCACTGGAGCAAGGCCGCGCTCAGCGCCGCCACGACCGGGCGGAGCCTGCCGCGCTGGGAGCTCGTCAAGGCCTGGGTACTGGCGTGCGAGGCGGACGCCAACCTGGACCTGTGGCGCGCCAGGTACGACCGGGCCCGGGTGCAGCACCAGCACACCCGGACCGTCGCCGCAGCGGCGGCCGACGGGACGTCCGGCAGCGGCCCGGCGGGGACGCCGGGCTCGACGGGGCCTGCCACGCCCCCGGCCGCCAGCGGCACCCGCGCCGCTGCACCGGCACCGGCACCGACACCAGAACCCGCACCACCGGCCCCACCCCCCGGGCCCCTCCCCAGCTTGCTGGAACGGGACGCTTGGCGGACCCTGGCCCCCGACCGGCGCCCCTGGGGGGTCAACGCCCACCCGGCGCCGATCCCGCTGCGCTTCACCACCGTCGGGCCCGACTTCACGGACACCGACTCCGACACCACCGACCTGAGCGGGCGCTACGACCAGATCGCGGAAGTCTTCGCGCTCACCCGACACCGACGGCTGGTGATCCTCGGCGACCGGGGAGCGGGCAAGACCGAGCTCGCCCGCCACCTGGGCACGCGGCTACTCACCGCGGGCCGCGGCGGTGGCGCGGTCCCCGTGTGGGTGTCGCTGCGCGGCTGGCGGCCCGAGCACGGACCGGACAGCCTCCTCGCCTGGATCGCGGACGCGCTCACCCGCTGCACCGCCGAGGACGTGCGGACCCTCCTGGGCAGGCACCTCCTGCTGCCCGTACTCGACGACTTCGACGCCCTGAGCCCGCGTCAGCGCGCCGGCGCCCTGCACCTCTTCAACCGGCTGCCCGAGCAGGCACCGTTCGTCCTGGTCAGCGGCTGGGCGGAGTTCGCCCGTGCGGTGGAACAGACCGACACCGTCATCGCCGGCAGCGCCGCGGTCCGGCTGCGCCCCGCCGGCGTGGAGGACCTGCGCGGCTGGATCCAGCGCAGCTCCCGCTCCCGCTCCCGTGCCAAGAAGCAGGACTGGGAGCCGGTGTTGGAGGCGCTGGCCGCCCGGCCGGACGCTCCGGCCGTCGCCGTCCTCGCCGACCCGATGCTGGCCTGCGCGGCCCGGCTGCTCTACACCGATGGGCGCGCCGACCCCGCCGAGCTGATCGCCGACGACGCGACCACCGAATCGCTGGAGGTCCGCCTGGTGCAGCACCTGTTCGGCGCCCTGCCGCCGTACCGCCACCACCCGGGCCGGCTGCACGGGCGGCGCCGCCACGCGGTCCTGCACCTGTTGGCCGGCCGCGAGCACGAGGAGGGCGGGCCCGTCGACGATCTGCGCGTCCTCTACCGGGGCCGCCGCCCCTCCCGACGCCGGGCCGGCATCCAGGCCGCGGTGATGGGCCTGCTGTCGTTCTTCCTCGTCGCCGCTGCCGATGCCGATGCCGCCCGGCACGGCCCGTACGAGTCGTCCGACCCGGACTTCGGTTCCGCATCCTTCCTGGGGATGCTGATCGGACTCGCCTGGTACGGCTACCTGCGGCACCGGCTGGACCGCAGGGCGTCGCGCGCCGATCCCGTCGGCCGCGCCGGGCAGTTGCTGGTGCGGGTCGTCCCCGCCGGACTGGTACTGCTCCTCGCCTGGGCGATGAACCACCTGATGGAGCCGAGCTCGGTCCTCCTGGCCGTTGCCGCGGTGCCGACCTGGGTGGCCGTGTGGGGTGCGGAGCAGGCGGTGCGCCGCACGGATCCGCTGTGGCTGCTGGGCGACCTGGCCTTCACGTTGCTCTTCCTCCTGGTGTACCTGGTGTCCATGTCGCCGAGCGCGACCCTGTTCGCCCTCCTCTTCCTCTTGCCGGTCCTCCTCTCGGTCACCGTGACCGGGTACTGGGTGCGCGCCGTGTTCGCCTCCCGGTTCGTCCTGTGGGACCTGTATCCGAACCTGGTGCACACACTGCTCCACGAGGCCACGGGTCCGGACATCCTGCGCGTCGGACCGGACGGGTGGTCCTTCACGCATCCCGCGGTGGCCCGCTGGTACCGCGGCGCACCCGGTCTGCAAGAAAGCGACGCGGGGCCGTAGCGGCCGGCCGACTGCCCGCACGGAGCCGGGTCACAGGGGAGTAAGGTGCCGGGACGACCGGAGCGTGTGCCTCAGAATGTGCAGCATGGCTGACGCGGACGACGGGCCGGGCGAGGTGGACGGGGTGTTCGCGCTGCCGCGGGGTGCGACGGGATTCCTCCGGCCGCAGGAGGGGCTGCCGCTTCCGGAGACGGACCCGCGGGCCTTCCGCGCCGCCCTGTACGCGGCCGCCCGCGCCGCCTGCGGGCGGGTGGGCGAGGTGGAGGAGCGGGCCTACCCGCGTACGTTCCACACCGCTTCGGTGGGGGTCCACGGTGGCGCGGCGGAGCGTACCGAGCACATCGTGCTGTGCCACGCCCATCTGCCCTGGGTCGCGTTCGTGCGGGAACGCCGGGACTGGTACGCGGACCCGGACGGGTTCCTCGACGCGCCCCCATGGGCAGGCGCCTTCGCCGCCGCCGGGTTCACCGTCCTGACCGGCGGACAGCTCGCCGTGCCGCTCGCCGGCGTGGACACCGCGGTGCTCTCCCCGGTCGAGTGGCGCCAGGTGCGGCTCTACGGCGTCACCACGCTCGGGGGGCTGCTCTTCAACGCGTGGGACTGAGGGCCGGACCGGGCTCGGTTTTGCGGTTCCGGCAAGTTTCCTGGGCTGTTTCGGCACGCGGTTCGAGCATGGGCGGCACCTGATCCCGACCGGAAGGCGGACCCGTGACCACGGCGAACCGTGCTGCTGCCCCTGCTGCTTCTGCTGCCCCTGCTGCTTCTGCTGCCCCCGCCGCCCCTGCTCCCCCACCCCACCTCAGTGCGCGCCGGCGGTGGACGGTGCTGGCCGTGTGCGCGCTGAGCATGTTCCTCGTCGGCCTCGACACCACCATCGTCAACGTCGGCCTGCCCGTCATCGGCCGCGGCCTCGGCGCGGACACCCGGAGCCTGGAATGGGTCGTGGACGCCTACACGGTGGTGCTGGCCGGGCTCCTCATCGCGTCCGGTGCGCTCGCCGACCGCTTCGGGCGGCGCAGGGTGTTCCGGTGCGGGCTGGTCGTCTTCGGCGTGGCCTCGGTGGCGTGCGCGCTCGCTCCGTCGCTCGGCTTCCTGGTGGCGGCGCGGGCCCTGCAGGGCGTCGGGGCGTCGATGCTGAGCCCGGTGGCCCTGGCGATCGTGGTGAACGCGATGCCCGATCCGCGGGAGCGGGCACGGGCGATCGGCGTGTGGGCGTCGGTCTTCGGGATCAGCATGGCGGCGGGCCCGGTGACCGGCGGTGCGCTCGTCGAGGCGTTCGGCTGGCGGTCGGTGTTCTGGATCAACGCGCCGGTGATCGCCGCTGCGCTCGTGCTGGTCGCCGTGTTCGTACCGGAGTCGCGCGGTGAGCGGGCCCGACGGATCGATCTGCCCGGGCAGCTGCTCCTCACCCTGGCCCTGGCGGTATCGGTCGGGCTCCTGATCGAGGGGCCGCGGATCGGCTGGACCTCGGCCCCGGCACTGGCCGGGTACGCCGTGGCCGCGGCGGCCACGGCCGCATTCGTACGGGTCGAGCTGCGGCGGGAGGAGCCGCTGATGGACCTCGGGCTGTTCCGGCGGCCGGCCTTCGCCGCGGCCGTGCTGGGCGCCGTGGCCGTGTTCGTCGCGCTGAACGTGACGCTGCTGCTGACCACCCTGTACCTGCAGCAGGGCCGCGGCTGGACCCCGCTCGCGGCCGGCCTCGCAACGCTGCCCATGGCGGTGGGGGCGACCCTGTGCGCGCCGTGGTCCGGCAGCCTGGTGGGGCGGGTGGGGCCGAGGCGTCCGCTGCTGCTGGCGGGTGCGTTCACCGCCGCCGGGGGCCTGTGCCTTGTGGGGCTGGGTCAGGACACCAGCGTGCTGCTGCTCCTGACGGCGTACCTGCTGATCGGGATCGGATTCGGCTTCGCCAACGCGCCGCTCACCGACACCGCGGTCGGCGGCCTGCCCAAGTCCCGGGCCGGGGTGGCAGGGGCCGTCACCTCCACTGCACGGCAGGTCGGCTCGGCGGTCGGCATCGCCCTCGCGGGAGGCCTGGTCGCGGGTACCGGTCCGGGCGGGCTCGCGGCGGCGTCCCGGCCCGGGTGGGTGCTGGTGGCGGGCTGCGGGCTGTTCCTCCTGGCCGTGGCGCGGGCTTCCCGGGGAGGGTCCCCTGCGGCCCCCGGACGTTCCTGAACTTTGTGCAGGAAGGGTTCCGTTGCCTATCGTGAGCCCATGGCGCGCGAAACCCTGACCAAGGACCAGATCATCCGGACCGCTATCGAGCTGCTCGACGAGGAAGGGCTGGAAGGCCTCAACATGCGCAGCCTCGGCAAACGGCTCGGTGCCGCGGCGACGGCGGTCTACTGGCACGTCAAGAACAAGGACGACCTCGTGTTGCTGGTCGGCGACCAGGTGTGGGACGAGATCGAGCTGCCCGACCTGGACGCGGTCGACTGGCGCACGGCGGCGACCCGGATGGCCCTCAGCCTGCACGCGATGCTCACCCGGCACCCGTGGCTCGTGCAAGCCTTCGGCTACCACCTCTTCTACGGTCCCCGCAAAGCGCGCCACGACGACCACATCCTGGCCGTGTTCGAGGCGGGCGGCTTCAGCGGGCCGGCGGCCGACCGGGCCGCGGCGAGCGTGTTCACGTACGTGCTCGGCAACGCGCTGGGCGCCTCCGCCACCGCCTCCCTCAGCCGGAAGATCAGCCGCGACGGCCGCGACCCGGAGGAGGTCCTCCAGGAGACCATGGCCAAGGCGGTCGAGGCCGCGAGCGGGCTGCCGCGGCTGCAGAGCCGCTTCGACACCCGGGCCGCGGAGTACAACGAAGCCCCCGAGGACACCTTCGCCTTCGGCCTGGACTCCCTCCTGAGCGGCCTGGAAGCCCGCATCGCCTGAGGGCTCTCGCACAGCCGCTGGTCGCGCAGCCGCTGGTCGTCGCCGACGGAAGCCCGGCTGCGACGGACAGCCCCGCTGTTCCCACTCCCCGCCCGCCCGGACGCGGGATCGCCACGGTGCCGCCCGCCCGGACGCGGGATCGCCACGGTGCCGCCCGCCCGGACGCGGGATCGCCACGGTGCCGCCCGCCGGGAGTTCGCTGCGCGGGCGGGCCGAGCCGCCGCCCGAAGGGCTGCCCGCTGAAGGAGCCCCCGGCCGACTGCCGGCTACGAACACGCGCTCCCGCTCGTCCACCCGGAGGCCGACGGCGTAGTGGAGCAGTTCGGCAGAGGGACCACATCCGGCCATACGGCCCGGCGCTACCGCACGGCCGCGACCGCCGGACCACCGCCGATCACGCAGGGGAGCGCGGTGCCGCCGACCACCGTGCCGGTGCGGGGAACCGCCGCCGCGCCATGGCCGCGCGGTGCGTCCCGACCCCCCGCTGGTGTGCCTCGTACGTGCGCCTGCCCGCCCGGGGCGGGGTCAGGGGATCCGCCGGAGGACCGATCGAATCCCGCCGGAGAGCGGCTGGGGCGGCGTTGACAAGATCCCGGGGCGGTCGTACTAATGGCTCCCGTGGCGCGTGGCGCCGGCCAAAGAGAACTGGGCCGGCCGGCGATCGGGCGACCACCTGACATCGAGGACCGTCTCATGCGTTCTCTCCTCACAGGCACTGCCTGATTCCACTGCGGCGCCTTCGGGACGCCTTCCCGCCGTGCGCGGCTTCCTGTTTCCGTGCTGCCGCCCGGCCGGGCCGCCGCGGGCCTCGTTCCGTAGGCGCCGCCTCGGGCCGACGCCGCACACGTCGCACGCGTCCCTTTGCTCGCCCTTTCCCCTTTCCCTTTCCCCTTTCCCTTTCCCTTTCCCCTTTCCCTTTCCCCTTTCCGCCTTTCCCTTCCCGCTTTCCCCTTCCAGCCATCGCACGCCCCGCCCAGCCCCGCGCTGCTCTGCGCCGCCCACGATCGAGGGAGACCGACCCGCATGTCCTTCAACCAGTCCGTCATCGACGAGTTCCGCGCCAACCAGGGAAAGGTCGGCGGCTACTTCGAGGGCGGCGACCTGCTGCTGCTGACCACGACGGGCGCCAGGTCCGGCGTAGAACGCACCGTTCCGCTCGGCTACGTGCGCCACGGCGATCAGCTGCTGGTGGTCGGCTCCAACATGGGCGGGCCCAAGCACCCCGACTGGTACCACAACGTCCTCGCGAACCCCCTGGTCCAGGTGGAGGTCGGCACCGAGCGCTTCGAGGCGGTCGCCGTGCCGGCCGAGGGCGAGCGCCGGGACAGCCTGTTCGAGCACGTGGTGAGCATGGAGCCGGGCTACGGCGAGTACCAGCAGAACACCCCGCGGATCCTGCCCGTGGTGGTGCTGGAGAAGAGCGATCCGGCACCGGGTGAGGGGCCGGCCCAGGTGCGCAGCCTGGCCGACAAGCTCGTCGAGGTGCACGTGTGGCTGCGGGGGCAGCTTCGGCACGTCACCGCCGAGGTCGACGCGTACTTCGCGTCGCTGCCCGCCCACGCGGACGGGGGCGCCCCGCCGGCACCGGGGCTGGGGCTGCAGATCCGCCAGCACTGCCTGGCTTTCTGCCAGACGCTGGAGTTCCACCACGTCGGCGAGGACGCCCACGTGTTCCCCGCCATGGAGGCTGCGCACCCGCACCTGAAGGACGTCTTCGACCGGCTGCGGACCGAACACGTCACGGTGTCACGGCTCCAGAAGGAGCTCAGCGGGCTGCTCGCCGACATCGCCGGCGCAGACCCGGAGCTCTTCCGCAAGGAGCTGGCCCGGATGTCGCAGGAGCTGAACGCCCACCTCGACTACGAGGAGGAGGCGCTGCTGCCGCTGCTCCGCGAGATCCCCTTCCCGCCCGGCCCGCCGGCCGCCAGCTGACGGTCCCACGGGGAAAGGAGCGTGGTCACGAGCGCCACCGCGGCCGATCAGGCGAACGGCAAGGGTCCGAGATCACCGGTGATGACGGTCCGGACGATCGGCGGGCGCCCGTACAGGGCCAGGATCTCGTTGGAGAGGTCCACCAGCTGCCCGTAATCGCGCAAGCCGTGCGTGGTGATGCCGGCGGCCGTAAGGCCACGCGGAACGGCGTCCGCGTCCAGCAGGGTCCGCCATTCCTGCGGCCCGAGTTCGAGGTACTCCAGCCCGGTGAGCCGGCCGATCTGTCGGGGATCGGCGAGGGTGCCGGGGTAGGCGGTGAGGGTGCGCAGGCGTGGGAGACCGACCGCGGGGGTGAGATCGACCGGCTGGTCCTCCCACACCCCGACGCAGAGCACCTCCAGTTCCGGGTGCGCGGCGGCCTCGATGCTCTGCAGGTGCGCCACGTTGACGTGGGCCACGGCCCTCCGCTCGTCCCGCCGACGGGTCTTCCGCGTGCGCGGCTCCCGTCTGCGCACGAGGTCGGTGAGCGAATCGGCGATCAGCTCGGCTCCGATGTACGACTCGTGCCCCAGCAGCACGAGCTGTCCGACGTGGCCGGCGGGCCCCGGGGTCAAGTCGACCGCGAGCCGGTCGCCGCCGCCGTTGTCACCGAACACGATCCAGCCGGGGGAGCCGACGAGGCACTGGACGGCGTCGCCGGGCAGGGTCACGACGGCCTCGCAGGCCGCGAACCTCCAGGGGGCCGGGCGGGACGCCGCATCGGCGACGTACAGGCCGTCCAGTGCGAAGAGTTCGCAGCCGACGGTTTCGTCCACCACGTCCCGTGCCTCGTAGTCGTCGCCCTGCCAGTCGTCCCACCGGGCCGGCACGACGCGGTAGAGGGCCTTCAGCTCGTCGGGGAGCGTCACCCCGAGTCGAGCCTCGGCGGCGGCGATCTCCTCGTCGCCGGCGCCGACGGCGCCGGGAAGCCGCTCGCGCAGCAGCCGCTCCAGGGCCGCCGGATCCGCCGACGGGGCGGGCCGTGCGGCCGTGTTCGGCTCGGGCAGCCGCCGCCAGGGCTCGGGCACGGCCCCCTCGACCAGCAGCAACGTTCCGTCGCCCACCGGGCCGGACTCGACGGCGGGACTGGGGCCCATCACCCGCAGCCGTGCCTCGCCCGACGGGGTGATCCGGGCGGAGAACGTGACGGACTCGACGCCGGCCGCCGTGAGGGCGCCGCGCACGAGCTCGACGGCCTTGCGCTCCGCAGCCGAAGCCCGCCCGCGCGGGCGGGCCCCGGTGGACGACGTCCACCGGTCCCGTCCTATGGCTCCGGCCAGGTGCACGGCCCCGGCCCTGTCCCCGTCCCCGTCGCCCGGCTGGGCTCCGGCCCCGTGCGCCCATGCGCGCAACAGCGGCTCCCACGTTCCGAAGGCGTACAGGGGGAGGAGGGAGGGGACAGACGGCGCATCGCTCATGTGCTGACCCTAAGACGTCCCTCGGACAACGTGCCCGGGGCGGCCGGGAGAGGCCGTCAGGGGGCGGGGGCGGGGGCGGGGCCCTGGGCGGGGGCGGGTCGTTCGATCCGGGCCGCGATGCCGTCGAGGACCAGTTCGAGGCCGATCGAGAAATCGGCGTCGCAGACCGCGGCCTCGGGCTTGCTCGCCGGTCGTGCTTCGAACAGTGTCGAGGCGAACGGGCGGGCCGTCTCCGGGAAGCGTTCGGGCTACGAGGTCCGCCAGGGCGCGGCTCCACGCGCGTTCGGCGTGGGCCCGGCCCTGATCCTCGGCCCGGCTGCGGGCGAGCTCGTGGTCCTGCCGTACGGCTTGGACCACGTAGCCGCCGATCAGCGACAGGGCGCCGATCTTGTGTGCCCAGTCGAGAGGTGTGCGGGCGAGGACCGCCAACGCGGTTTCCATCCAGACGATCTGGTGGGGGCCGCTGGGCGGTCCGGTGACGGGTAGCCGGGTGAGCCACGGCCGCTGCTGGTACACCGCGCACTGGGCGCGGGCCCGAGCCCACAGCCTTAGCCGGAACCCGAGCCGCGAGAGCGGAAGTAGGGCATGGGCCCCGACCGCGTCAGACGCACACCGAGCGGCCCCGTCCGGCGCGCCGAGCCGTAACCGAACATCAGGGGGCATCCTCAAGGGGTCCGACCTCAACAGGGAGATCACCGTGGACCGACTGGACGTCATCGACAGCTGCACCCGCATGGCCCGGTACGCCGACCAGCGCGACTGGGAGGGACTGGCCGGGGTGTTCGCCGACACGGCGACCCTGGACTACACCAGCCTCAACGGCGGAGAGCCCGTCACCCTCCCGCCCGCGCAGATCACCGAGGGCTGGAAGAACGGCCTCGGCGTCTACGCCGCCACCCAGCACCTCCTCACCAACCACCTGGTCACCGTGGACGGCGACACCGCGGTGTGTACGGCCGACTTCCAGGCCACCCACCTCAAGACCGACGGCTCGCTGTGGACGCTGGGCGGCACCTACGACTTCGACCTCGCCCGCACCGACAACGGATGGCGCATCACCGGTGTGGTCATGACCGCTGTCTGGAGCGACGGGGACCGATGAGGAACAACGGCACCGACACCCACGCTGGAGAACACATGACACGCACGAGCAAGGTCACCTTCGACAGCGAAGGCCTTACCCTGACCGGCAACCTCTTCCTGCCTGACGGCCCGGACGGCCCGGACGGCCCGGACGACACCGGTCCGCTCCCCGGAATCGTGGTCGCCGGCACCTGGACCAGCGTCAAGGAGCTGATGGCCGACCGGTACGCCGAGCGGCTCGCGGCCCACGGCTACGCCGCCCTGTCCTTCGACTTCACCGGCTTCGGCGAGTCGGAGGGCGAACCCCGGGACGTGGAGGACCCGGCCCTCAAGGTCCGCGACATCCACCACGCGGTCACCTTCCTGGCCGACCACCCCGCCGTCGACGGCGACCGGCTGGGCGCCCTCGGCATCTGCGCGGCCGCAATGTACATGTCCGACAACGCCGCCCAGGACCCCCGCGTCCGCTCACTGGCCCTCGTGGCGCCGTGGCTGCACGACGCCGCGGTCTGCGAGGACGCCTACGGCGGGGCGGAGGCCGTCGCCGAACGGATCAAGACCGGGCGCGAGGCACGCTCCCGCTACGACGACACCGGCGAGGTCGAGTACGTGCCGGTCGTCTCACCCACGGACCCACGCGCCGCCATGCCGTACGACATCGACTTCTACCTCAACCCAGCCCGCGGCGGCATCCCCGCCTGGCCCAACCGCTTCGCCGTCATGTCCTGGGCGGACTGGCTCACCTACGACGCCATCGCCCTCGCCCCCCGCATCCACCAGCCCACCCTGCTGGTGCACAGCGAGGACGCGGCGGTCCCCGAAGGCGCCCGCCGCTTCCACGCCGGCCTCGCCGGCCCCAAGGACATCCTGTGGACGCAGGGCACCCAGTTCGACTTCTACGACACGGAGCCCCACGTCACCACTGCCGTCGACACCGTGGCCGCCCACTTCGCCCGGACCCTGTGAACGCGCTGTGCGGTCCGCCCCGGCCGTCGGCGGGGCGGACCGCACACGTCACGCCCATATCTGCTCCATCTGCTATATCTGCTCGACCAGGCTGAGACGGCAGGAGGCCTTGGGGCGGTCGTTCTTCGGCAGCACCCAGAACGAGCCGTCGATGTCGCGCCCGATCACCCGGCCACTGCTCTTCCAGGTCTCGGGCGTGCGGGACTTGGCCGTCCTCCACAGCTCGACCTGGGCCTCCTCCCGGGTCCGGTTCCCCGACAGGGTTTTGACGAACGTGGCCTGCTGCTGCGTGCCGACGGCTTCGTCGGGGGTGAACGTCTCTTCCACGATGATCATCCAGTTGGGCATCCCACAACTCCTCGTGTCTCGCATACGGATCGGCTCGGATCGGATCGGATCGGATCGGCTCGGCTCGGCTCGGCTCGGTCAGGACCGGGGCGGGGCGGGGCGGAGGCGGGCGGGCCCCGCGGAGCGGCCCTGAGGAGGAGGGGTGGCGGGCGCGCCCGCCACCCCGAAGGATCAGGCCCGGTCAGCCGCGGCCGTCACACGCCTTGCAGTCGCCGCTCCCCCGACAGCTGTCGCACTTCGCCCCGCTCCAACCCCGGAACCCGGAGCCCCCGCAGGTGGTGCACTTACCGTCTCCCTTGCACCGCTGGCACATGCCGGTCCCCCCTTCACTTCCGGTTCGCGGCGGGCGTGTACGCGTGGGCCTTCTCCCAGCCCCGGGCGTCGTTCAGCACCGCCCCGAAGTACCGGTTGGGCGGGGTCGCCCCACCGTCCGGCAGGTGGGCGCTGCTGAGGGCCGGACTGTACTTGCGGAAGATCGCGACGGCCTTGGTGAGGCAGTTGTTGTGCGTGACGTGGTAGCCGTTGTTCTTCATGTTCTCGTACGTCCGCTGCGCGGCCCTCAGGTCGCCACCGGACGTGTTGGCGCACCGGTAGGCGTCGTAGAAGCCCTTCTTCTGCCCGCCGTCCGGCTTGAGGCTCTTGCGGAGCGCCTCCCACGTACCGCCGGCGATCCAGCTGCCGTTCGGCTTGCCGGCCTCGGTGTAAGAGTCGCCCTCGGCGTTCTCGGTCGCGCCCCAGATCCAGTGCCGGGTGTTCTTCGGGTCGCGGACCGCCCAGGCGACGTGCCCGGCGCCCCGTGCGCCTTCCGCGTCCCGGAACAAGCAGACCCGCCCGCCGGCGGCCGACGCAGCCTGCGCCTGCCCCGCAGGCACCACGGCCGGGGCGGCAGCACCGAGCAGCACGGCGGTGAGCAGCGGAGCCACGAAACCGGTGCGGCGGCGCGCTCGGTTGAGTGATCGGATCACGGTTTCTCTCCTCTCCGGGGTGAACCCCGGCCTGAGCGGTGCGCCTTCCGCACCGCCGAGAACGAGAATGTCCGCGGGTCCGGGGTCGGGCGGGGCATGGCGGGCGGTGCAATGCTGCACCCTCCCTTCCACCACCCTGACCTGCGGTTTCAGTGGCTTGGTGAAACATTCGGCAGGGGTGTGGTCGCGTTGGGGAGTGCTCGTCCGTCCTTCATCGAGCTGGCCGAGGCCTTCGGCGACGCACTGGACGAGTGGTCGACGGCGGTCAGGCAGGCACTCGCCGGACGAGGCCGCTACCAGAACTGGCTCGCGCGGCGGCTGGGCACACCACCGCCGAAGGTGTCCTTATGGCTGCGGGGGCGGGAGCAGATCTGGCTGAGCGGCGCAGGACTGCCCGGAGCAGGCACCACCCGGGCGATCGTCCGGGAACTGGACCTGGAAGCCGCACCGGCCGCACACCTGGCCCGCCTGGCGGACCGTATCGACCACCTCCAGCGGCAGTTGGAGGAACTCCACCCGAGGGACTGGCGCAAGCGCACGGAGGAGCACCTCCGCCCGCCCCGCGCCGACACGTCGCCCCCGCCCCAGCCGACCCGGCCGGCGGCGGACGACACACCCGAACCCAACAACGACTCCGCGCCCACACCGCCACCCGCACCCGCACCCGGGCGGCGGTGGACCCTCCGACCCCTCACGACCCGACGGGCCGCGGCAGCAGCCGTGAGCGTGGTCGGGGTCGTGATCGTGGCAGCAGGCCTCACCTACCTGGGCCCCGGCCGAACGGCACACCCCGGAACCCCCGGAGCGGCAGCAACCCCAGCAGCGGTACACACACCCACGGGCACGGACGAAAGTGGCCCCGCCCTCGAACGGCCCGGGCTGGAAAAGGACACCCTCGGCCCGGACAGCCGCTGCGGCGAACCGCTCCCCGGCCCGGAGGCCGTGGTGTGGCGGGTCTGCACCCGGGTCGAAGCGGACCGCATCTCGTTCGCGGTCAAACTCACCAACCAGGCCGACCGGGCGACCACGGCCCGCGTGCGCGTCCGCGTGCAATACGTGCGGGCCAAGGTGTTCCACCCGTGCCCGATGGCGCCGAACGCACAGCCGGTGGACGTCCCGGCGGGCAAGACCGTCATCACGGACCCCGGACGATGCTCCGTCTCCCGCGAGCAGGTCCCGTTCGCGTACCAGGGCGTCGGCTGGGTGATCCCGGCCAACGCCACCGCCGGCTCCTACGAACTCTCCCCGACCGCCCACGTCTACCCCGACCGCACCCTCTGGAAGCCGGACCTCCTCTAATGCCCTCCCGCGCCCGACCACGTACCCGGAAACCACCGACGTAGCCACGCTCGCAATCGCGGACGAGGCCCGGAGTTGCGCCCGCGCACAGTTGGATAGCTTCCATTACAATTCAGCGACCTAGGAGTCTCACCCTTACCGCCTCAGCCATTCTTACAGTTGAGCAAGTCCCGAAGGCGCCTAATTTCAGCGACGAGACGCGGAATGTCCTGACGAGCATGAGCAATGAAGTTTGCGTTCTCATCCCACAGCTCGTCAGACACGTCCGCATATACGGGATCCTGGACGAGAGTCAGGGCTACGTTCTGCCCGCTCTGGAATCCTGGCTGCGAATCGACAGACTCAACGTCAGGAACCGTACTGACCGCCACGAGGGTCATCAGCTCTGAGCGGCCCCGGCCACCGGCCGGATCACCTTTCCCGGAAATCCACGCCCACCCGATGGGCCTGGTTCGTCATGCCCCGAGCAGCACCAACGCTCCTTCGTGCCCAACTGGTTGCTGCTCGGGGCCCATCCGGACAGAAGGGACACGCCCCGAATGGTCACCCTGGACCTGCTCCACGTGGCAAGCCCCGCCGTGCGGGACCTGCTCCACCTCGTCAATCACCCCGACTTCGACCGCGCACAGCAGCAGATCGAACGCCTCGGCGGCTGCACCGAACCCGTCCGCCTGACCGGACAGACCACCACCATCGACACCACCACCGGCGAGGTGCTACGCGCCTACAGCGCCTCCGAGGAGCCCACGGGCAGCCTGCTCACCGCTTGTGGCAACCGCCGTGCTTCCCGGTGCCCGGCCTGCTCCGCCTCTACGCCGCCGACACCTACCACCTCATCCGCGCCGGCCTGACCGGCGGGAAGACCGTGCCTGACACCGTCCGCACCCACCCCCGCGCCTTCGTCACCCTCACCGCACCGTCCTTCGGCCCCGTCCACAACCGCCCCACCACCCACGACGGCGACATCCGGCCCTGCCGCTGCCGCAAGCTGCACGAACCCACGGACGCCCTGCTCGGGACGCCGCTGAATCCGGCGACGTACGACTACGCGGGCGCGGTCCTGTTCAACGCCCACGCCGGAGTCTTGTGGGCCCGCTTCACCACCTATCTGCGCCGCGAGATCGCCGCCCGGCTTGGCATGACCCAGAAGGCCGCCCACGCGGTCCTGCGTGTCTCCTTCGCCAAGGTCGCCGAGTACCAGCGGCGCGGCCTGGTCCACTTCCACGCCGTGATCCGCCTCGACGGCCCAGACGGAACCAGTCAGGCCCCGCCGCCGTACGCCACCGTCGCCGTGCTCACCGACGCCGTCCGCGCCGCCGCCGCACGGGCCCGCGTCACGGTCGAGTCGGACGCGGTACGGGAACGTGAACTCGGCTGGGGCCAGCAGCTCGACGTACGTGAGATCGCCGCCTTCGGCGCTGACGCCGAATTCACCGATCAGGCGGTGGCCGCCTACGTGGCGAAGTACGCCACCAAGTCCGCTGACGCCTCCGGCGCCCTCGACCGCGCCCTGTTCTGTCGTCCCTGTCAGGGGCGCGGCGCCACCCTCCTGCCCCACGGAACCCCGCTCCCCTGCACCGCCTGCGACGGCACCGGACAGGCCCGTCCCCTGCCCCGCCTCGCCGTCGCACGTCACGTGCGGCAGATGATCCGCACCTGCTGGGAGCTGGGCAGGCTGCCCGAGTTCGCTGCCCTCAAGCTCTGGAAGTGGGCTCACATGCTCGGCTTTCGGGGCCACTTCTCGACCAAGTCCCGCCGCTACTCCACCACCCTCGGCGCCCTGCGCGCCGCCCGCCGCGCCTGGCGCACCGAACAGGCCCGCGTCCACGCCGGCCTGCCCGAGCCCGACCAGGACACCACCCTCGTCGTCGGCCACTGGGCCTATCTCGGCACCGGCTACAGCCCCGGCGCCGCGCTCCTCGCCGCTGCTGTCTGGCATCGCAGAGAACTCGCACGGCAGTTCATCGCGGAAGGGGGCTGCTGATGACCGCGCATGCGCCCGCCGCACCTCACCAGGGGCTGAGCACGCCGAATGAACTGCTGACGGTTCCCCAGGTCATGGCCCGCCTCCAACTCGGCCGCTCCGCCGTCTACGACCTGCTCCGCACCCGACAACTCGCCTCGATCACCCTCGGCCGCGCCCGCCGCATCCCCACCCACGCCCTCACCGACTTCATCCGCACCCGCCTCGACCAGGAAGCCGCCGCCTGATGACCACACCCCGAGACAGCACCCCCTCCCGCCGCACCCGGGCCAACGGCGACGGAACCGTCTACCAACGCAAGGACGGCCGCTGGGAAGCCGCCGGATACGTCCTCGCCCCCGGCAACACCCGCAAGCGCATCCGCGTCTACGGCACCACCCGCAAGGAAGCGCTGGCCAAGCTCACCGAGAAGATCGCCAACAGCAACCGCGGCCTCCCCATCCCCTCCGCGCAGGGCAGCGTGGCCGCGTACCTGACGTACTGGCTGGAGAACGTCGCCGTCCACCACCTCCGCGAGAACACGCACACCCGCTACACCGCCTGCGTCCACCGGTACCTGATCCCCGGCCTCGGCAAGAAGAAGCTGGCCAAGCTCAGCGCCAAGGACGTCCGTACCTGGCTCAACCAGCTCCGCACCACCTGCCAGTGCTGCACACGCGGCATCGACGCCCGGCGCGACCAGCCCCGCTGCTGCGCCGCCGGCCAGTGCTGCCACAAGCTGCTCTCCCCACTGACGCTCATCTACATCCACTCCGTGCTCAAGTCCGTCCTGGAGCACGCCGTCCGCGAGGAGGAGATCACGCGCAACGTCGCCCGCAACGTCCGCACCGGCACCCCACGGCCCCGACGCTTCGAACCTCTCACCGCCGACGAAGCCCGCCGGTTCCTCACCACCGCACAAGGCCACCCGCTGTACGCCCTATTCGAACTCGCCCTGCACACCGGCCTCCGCAAGGGCGAACTCCTCGGCCTCCACTGGGAAGACCTCGACCTCGACGCAGGCACGGCTTCCATTCGCCGAACCTTGCAGCGCAGCAGGGCCGACGGGCTCACCACACTGCCTACCAAGACGCGGGCCGCCGAGCGCCGGATCGTCCTCCCCACTCGTTGCGTCCAGACAGCGAAGCTCCATCGAGAACAGCAGCAGCGCGAGCGAGAGGCCGCAGGCACCACGTGGCAGCACAGCGGGCGCGTATTCACCACACCCCAGGGAAGACCGCTCGACCCGGCCAACCTCACACGACCCTTCACCACGCTCCTAAGCCGTGCCGACGTCCGCCGCATCCGCTTCCACGACCTCCGCACTCCACCGCCACCCTGCTCCTCGAACAGGGCGTCGAACTTGTTGTGATCAAGGAACTCCTCGGCCACGCCCACATCGGCGTCACCGCCACCGTCTACGCCCACGTCCGACTCCGGCTCCAGCGCGACGCCATCGACCTCCTCGGCCGCGCCCTCCAGCGCTCCGATGAGGCCACTAACCAGCCCGACGACCGCGGCGAACCGCCGCTCTGTGCAGCGCCCGTCTGCTGACGTTGCCGTCAACTACTGCCGTCAGGCGCCCCCAGCGCACGCAAGCGGCCCCACCAGAATAAAATCTGGTGGGGCCGCTCGATTTCCATTCCTGTTCAGCATCAGGCGGCTGATGCAACACCACGGTAGTAATCGGCGGCTTGCTTCAACGCGAGAGCCAACGACGGCAATCCTTCAGAGTGACGCCATTCACGAGTTCCTTCTTGGCAAGATCGCCACACACGGACGTATTCGTCATCAAGTTCTGACGACCGAACGATCATTTCGTCGAACTCGGAATCCGAAAATTTCCGCTTACCTCGATCCAAGAATCGCTCGTTAAGCTCTTCGCGCGCAACGAGAAGTTCACCAACTCGACGAAGGTGCAATCCACCAACGATCGGGCTGACAATAATCTCCGCCAATACTCTGGTGTACTGCGACGGGCCGCCCACTTGACTCACCCTCTGTTCATCCTTCCTCGTAGCACGGCCATCCCGCGACGCCCTTCAGGGAGATTGACCCCGCCAGCCCGCAGGATGTCGACACAATAGGTCACGCAGCTATTATCAAACCCGTCGTACCCGGAAAGGTCCGCACCTATGGTCCCCCTCAGAGCCTTGTAGGCCGCTTCTGCGTCGGGGAGGTCGAAAGTGAGCGACCTCGCGTTAGGCCCAAGATCATCAGCGATCGCGATCGCGCCCGTGGTCGCACGGCCGTTAAGTCCCCCCTGCCTGGTGGGAGGCCCGTGGATAAACTGTTCAGTGAGCCGCGATCGACCGTCTGCCATGTCAATTCGAATCACGGCGTGTCCAGTAGGCGGAACATCGGGATCGAAGAACACGGTAGCGGTACCACCACAATTGTGTACCAGGACCGGGGTGGCGCCTGCCAGCACATAGTACGTGTGCTGGTGCCCCCTGGCGGGGGCGGCGAGGTGCGGGTCCGCCGTCAACCGTCAAAAAACCCAGCGGCCCCACCAGAAAGAGATCCGGTGGGGCCGCTGGGTTTTTATGTGGAACCAGTGACGGGGTCATCCCCCGGGGAGATGCCGACCCTGACGCATCCGATCACTTTGAGCGGATGCGGATCGAGGTAGAGCTGAAAGTAGTATCCCGCTCGCTCACGGTCGTCCACGTAGCCCACAAGAAGGCCCCGCTCTCCCATTTCGGCAAGACTCGAAAGGCATTCCGTGGCCCCGACGACCGACCTGCCGCGCCGTTGCGTGGCTGTCACCCTGCGACGCAGGGTGCCCCGAAGCATCGGCGCCAGAACGGGGTCGAGCCAGACATTGAAAGGTGCTCCAGAAAGCAGTGCATTTTTAGCCTGAATACTTACCTCGGATCCGGACTCCCACGCAGCGAGCAGTTCACTCGCGGATACCTCGTTCATCTCATCGCCGCCTGACGGTTGACCAGGTCTCGCCGAGGTCGAAGCTGATCTCGTCGGCCAAGATTTCACCGACAATGAGATGCTCGTCTTCACCCCAGTTTTCATATGGCGTGTCGTGGATCTGAATATTCCTCGACGGCCCGATGGCGGGATCGATGCCTGCCACCCTGATGCGCAGCATCACACCCCTGCCAACCCACTTCTCGCCCAGAGTTTGGGCAGACTCCGCGGCGGTTTCGGGGTCATCCGTCCACGACGTGAAGTTGCTGTCTGTCTGGTTTGCACCCGAGTGCTGTTCGATGGTCCTGTTGCCTCCGACGGGAACCGAACGGCCTTCAGCAGCGGCATCGTAGCGGTTGTGCCCCTCGGCAAGACCGCGATACAGATACCCGTCCTGGTTCCGTCCACAGTTGTGAACGAGGACCGGGGTGGCGCCTGCCAGCACATAGTACGTGTGCGCGCTGGGGTGGCGTCATCTGCAATTTCGCAGGTCAGCGCGATTCGGCCAGTCCGCGGGTGTGCGTGGAAGTGCCCTGCTGTGCGCCCCTGTTGCCGTCGGCGTTGCCGTCAGACGGCTGCGCGCGTGAGGGCGGTGGAGTGGGCTTTGGCCGGTGTCCTGCTCGGGTTGGGGTCGGGCATGGTCAGGGGGCCGTACGCTGGCCCGGCAACTCGGGCAGGTCGTGATCCTGCCCGGAATTTGAACGAGTGGCCCCCTGGCCTTGCCCGACGCGGGCCCCGGCCCGGGGAGGTGGGTAAAGCCCACGGAGCCGACCGACCCCACCTCCGGGCCTGCCCCCGGCCAACTCCCCGCCGCCGCCTCGCCGTCGGCCTGGCGCTCGCCGGGCGGGCGCGTGCGGCTTCTCCTCGCTACCGGCGCAACGCTGCGCTGTTTCTGCGCGGCCTGGTCGCTGGCCGGCCCGCGGTGGCGGAGCCGAGAGCGGGCCGGGTGGGCGGCCGTGCCGCGCGCGACCCGCGTCAGCGGGT
>NZ_JBHWJJ010000117.1:0-27863 GCF_042732005.1 Streptomyces sp. NPDC059851
GTCCACGACCACGACCCCGCCCCGGCGGCGCGCGGCGGCGACCACCGAGCGCATCGCGGCGGGCGGCACCACCACCCGGTCGCCCCGGTCCCAGCTCAGGACGCGCAGCGCGTGCAGCTCGGGCAGGGACTCCTCCAGCGCGCCCGCGCCGACCCGGCCGCGGGAACCTGCGAGGTCCGGCCAGCGGAGCCCCGCCGCGCCCTCGCCGCCGAGCAGCACGTCCATGCCGCCGCCCAGCGGGTCGCCGTCGATGAGGATGGTCCGCTCGCCGGCCCGGGCGGCCCTGACGGCCAGGGCGCACGCGAGCGTGGAGGCCCCGGCGCCGCCGCTGCCGCCGATGACGCCGACGGCCAGGGCGCTCTTCCCTGCCCCTTCGACGACGTCCGCGATGCGGTCGACGAGCAGGGTCTCGGCGTCGGGGAGCCGCAGCACCTCCTCGGCGCCGATCTCCACCGCCCGCTGCCACACGAGGGGGTCGTCCAGGTCCCTGCCGACGAGCAGCACCCCGGGCCGGCGCGGCGCCCCGCGCACGCGGCGGGCGGCATCGTCCCCGACGAGGACCAGCGGCGCGGACTCCCACCCGACGCTTCCGGCCGGACCGCCGGTGCGGCCGGACGGCCCCTCCGGACCGCTCCCCCCGCCGTCACCGCCTCCGCTCGGCCCGGGCAGCGCGTGGTGCACATGGGGTTCGGCGCCGGCTGCCGCGCACAGCCTCAGCAGGTCGTCGAGGAGCAACGGGTCCTCGGTGACGATCAGCGGTCGACCGCCTGCGGGCGGCGGCCCTCCCTCCGGAGCCACTGGCCTGATTCCGCCTGACCCGACGAGCTCGCGCCGTTCACACGACTTCGATCCAGCCACGATCTCCGCCCCCTTCTCATGGCAAATGCCGGCGCCGCGGACTTCGCGGCCGGAATCACCGTGCAGGGATCCGGAAAAAGAAGTGGATCTTGCTCGAAAACCGTGGACATCGGGAGCCTTGTGAATAACTCCGTCACTCCAACGGGTGAGTTCCGGAACGCGCCGGAACCACTACGCACCGTGACGAGTCTGGAGCGGTAAGGGCCTCCGTCACACGGGCCCGCCGACGAAGGGGGGCCGCAGTGATGGGCACGTGATACCGGGGGCGAGGACGTGAACCGCGTCCGGACATGCGACGACCCCCGCCGGGGGGGAGAGCGGGGGTCGTCCCCACGGTCCGACTCGGGGGGGGAGGAGCCAGACCGGGTTAGCACGGTCGCGAACGATCCGTGACTTCCATGGTGTACCCGAGAGCCTTCTCAGGCAAACCCACGCGCCACACCTTACGCCGAATGGTGGGCGCATATGCTCGGGGCGTGGAAATCCAGCCCTTGCCGCACTCGTCGCCCCGTACCGCAGCCTTCTTCGACCTGGACAAGACGGTCATTGCGAAGTCAAGCACTCTGACGTTCAGCAAGTCCTTCTACCACGGCGGTCTCATCAACCGCCGGGCCGTGCTGCGCACCGCGTACACCCAGTTCATCTACTTGGTCGGCGGAGCCGACCACGACCAGATGGAGCGGATGCGGGAGTACCTGTCCGGGCTCTGCAAGGGGTGGAACGTGCAGCAGGTGCGCGAGATCGTCGCCGAAACGCTGCACGACCTCATCGACCCGCTGATCTACGACGAGGCCGCGTCCCTCATCGAGGCCCACCACACCGCCGGCCGCGACGTGGTGATCGTCTCGACGTCCGGCGCGGAGGTGGTCGAGCCGATCGGCGAGATGCTCGGCGCGGACCGGGTCGTCGCGACGCGGATGGTCATCGGGGAGGACGGCTGCTTCACCGGTGAGATCGAGTACTACGCGTACGGCCCCACGAAGGCCGAGGCCGTGCGGGAGCTGGCGGAGTCCGAGGGCTACGACCTGTCCCGCTGCTACGCCTACAGCGATTCCGTGACCGACATCCCCATGCTGGAGGCGGTCGGCCACCCCCACGCCGTCAACCCCGACCGCGCCCTGCGGCGCGAGGCGGTGGCACGCGAGTGGCCGGTGCTGGTGTTCAACCGGCCGGTACGTCTGAAGCAGCGGCTCCCCGGGCTGTCCATGCCCGCCCGTCCGGCACTGGTCGCCGCGGCGGCGGTGGGTGCGGCCGCGGCCACGGCGGGGCTCGTCTGGTACGCGAACCGGCGCCGCTCCGGCGCGCTGGCGGTCGCCGCCGCTGCCGCGGCCACCGTGAGCACCGCCGCTGCCGCGGCGGCCTCCGCCTGAGACACCGCCGGCGTCCTGACGTGCACGGACACCGCCTGTCCGGTTCGCCCGCGATCATCCCGGAAAGTAAAAAAATCAGCCAGGGGTTCCGCTTGCCACTGGAGCGGAGTACAAAGGAATCACGGCCCGCGAGACCGAAGACCATCCGAGAGGATCATCTTTAGAACGCAGGAGAGGCCCCACGGACCGATTGCAGGAACGCCGAGCACCCACGCGACGTCGACCCGTCGATTACGGGCCAGCCGCACCAGGTGACGGGCAAAGACCCCGACCTGATGGGCACATATCGAGGACGCTTGGTAACTGGGCGTGAATGCCAGCGGCGACACCACAGCAGCACGGTGTCGCCGCAACCCTGTGTACGGGCCCGTTACGCGGCGCCGCGCTGCAGGGCTTCGCAGACCGCCGTCGTCTCACGGACGCCCAGCTCCACGGCCCGCCCGCAGTGGGCGATCCACTGCGCCACGCCCTCCGGCGTGCCGGACACGTAGCCGGCGAAGGCCTCCAGGTAAGCCTCCCGCCCCAGCTCCGCGTGGCCGACTTCGGCCGGGCAGATCGCCTTCGGGTCGAGGCCGCTGTTGATCAGCACGATGCGCTCGGCCGCCCGTGCGACCAGCCCGTTGTGCGAGGCGAACGGGCGTAGCGCCAGCAGCTCCCCGTGCACCACCGCCGACAGCACCAGCGCCGGGGCCGCAGTGCCCGCGATCACCAGCCTCGACAGGCCGTCCAGTCGGCCCGCGACCTCGTCGGCGGGGGGCAGCGGCTGCTCGATCAGGGGCTCGTCCACCGGCTCGCCGGCCAGGCGGGGCCGGCCCACCACGTCGCCGTCGGCCGTCGATCCGGAGGCCACCAGGTGCAGGCGGGCCAGCACGCGCAGCGGGGACTGCCGCCAGATGCTCAACAGCTGCCCGGCCTCGGCGGTGAGGCGCAGGGCGGCGCCGACGGCGCGCGCCTCGGGATCCGCACCGAAGTCGGTCCGCCGGCGCACCTCCTCCAGCGCCCAGTCGGCCCCGGACAGCGCCGCGCTCCCCCGGGCTGCGCGCAGGGCGGCCTCCGAGGTCAGCTCCGCGCTGCGGCGGCGCATGATCCGGTGCCCGTAGACCCGGTCGACGGCCTTGCGTACGGAGTCCACGGTCTCGGCGACGCCCGGGAGCGAACCCAGGGCGGCCAGCGGGTCGGCAGCACTACTCATAAGTAGGGAGCCTACGCACTCGACGGCCATAGCACCGACCCCTCCTTGGAGTGGTCTTCTTCACTCGGATGCGCCACTCAATGCGATCGAGCAGCTACGCTTCGTGAACATGAAGATCGCTTTCGTGGGAAAGGGCGGCAGCGGCAAGACGACGCTGTCCGCCCTGTTCATCCGGCACCTCGCCGCGGCCGGGGCCCCGGTCGTCGCGGTGGACGCCGACATCAACCAGCACCTGGCTGCCGCGCTCGGCCTCGACGAGGAGCAGGCGGCCGCGCTGCCGGCCCTCGGCGCGCACCTGCCGCTGATCAAGGATTACCTGCGGGGCTCCAACCCGCGCATCGCGTCGGCCGATTCGATGATCAAGACGACTCCGCCGGGCGCCGGCTCGCGCCTGCTGCGGGTGACCGAGGACAACCCGGTGTACGAGGCCTGCGCGCGCCCGGTACCGCTCGACGGGAGGCCCGTACGGCTGATGGCGACCGGGCCGTTCACCGAGTCGGACCTGGGCGTGGCCTGCTACCACTCCAAGGTCGGGGCGGTGGAGCTGTGCCTCAACCACTTGGTCGACGGGCCCGACGAGTACGTGGTCGTCGACATGACCGCCGGCTCGGACTCCTTCGCCTCGGGCATGTTCACCCGGTTCGACGTGACGTTCCTCGTTGCCGAGCCGACGCGCAAGGGCGTCTCCGTCTACCGCCAGTACAAGGAGTACGCCCGGGACTTCGGGATCGTGCTCAAGGTGGTAGGCAACAAGGTGCAGGGCCCGGACGACGTGGCGTTCCTGCGGGACGAGGTGGGCGAGGACCTGCTCGTCAGCGTCGGCCAGTCGGACTGGGTGCGGGCGATGGAGAAGGGCCGTCCGCCCGCGTTCGGGCAGTTGGAGGCGGACAACCGGCAGGCCCTGGGGGTCCTTCGGGAGGCGGCCGACGGCTCGTACGCCCTGCGCGACTGGGAGCGGTACACGGCGCAGATGGTGCACTTCCACCTGCGCAACGCGGAGAGCTGGGGCAATGCGAAGACCGGGGTCGACCTGGCGGCCCAGGTCGACCCCGGGTTCGTCCTGCGGGAGGATGCCTGCGCGGCGCCGGGGGCGGCGGGAGCGCTCAGTCCTCGTCCGCACCAGCCGACGTCGGCTCCGCGTCCGGCTCCGCAGCCGGCTTGACCCCGGTGGGGGCGGTCGGCTTGACCGGCGGCCCCGCCGTCAGGAACTTCGTCCAGCCCTCTTGCGGTGCTTCGCCGACGTCGAGGGTGCGCAGCCACTCCAGGGCCTGCGGGTCCTGCGCGTCCAGCCAGTCGACGAGCTCACGGAAGGGCACGCAGCGGACCTCCGGGCGGGTGCAGACCGTCTTGATGGTCTCCTCGACGGCACGCATGTAGGTGCCGCCGTTCCAGGATTCGAAGTGGTTGCCGATGATCAGGGGCGCGCGGTTGCCCGCGTAGGCCCGCTCGAAGGCCTGGATCAGGCCGTCGCGCATCTGGTTGCCCCAGTAGGCGTGCTGCGAGGGCTCGCCCTGCGTGGTCGTCCCGGACTGGTTGACCATGTAGTTGTAGTCCATGCTCAGGGTGTCGAAGGCGCGGCCGGGCAGGGGCACCAGCTGCAGCGGCAGGTCCCACAGGCCGTCGGTCTTCTTCGGCCAGACCTGCTTGCTGATGCCGCTGGAGTCGTATCGGAAGCCGCCCATCTCCTTGGCGGCGAGCATGAAGTTCTTCTGGCCTTCGAGGCAGGGGGTGCGGGCGCCGATGAGCTCCTTGTCGTAGTCGAAGGGGAGCGCCTCCATCTGCTTCAGCCCCGCGTTGGTCTTCCAGTTCTTGACGAAGGACTTGGCCTGGTTGATCTCGCTCTTCCACTCCTCGACGGACCAGGTGCCGACGCCACCGTCGGGGCCGCAGAAGTGGCCGTTGAAGTGGGTGCCGATCTCGTTGCCCTCCAGCCATGCGGCGCGGAGCTGCACGGCGGTGTCCTTGATGCCCTGCAGGTCACCGAAGCCGATGTCGGAGCGGCCGGGGTCATGCTGCGGGGCGGTATAGAGAGAACGTTTCTCCTCCGGGAGCAGGTACAGCCCGCTGAGGAAGTACGTCATCCGCGCGTTGTACTTCTTGCCGACCTCACGGAAGTGCGAGAAGAGCTTCTGGCTGTCCTCACCGGCCCCGTCCCACGAGAACACCACGAACTGCGGGGGCTTCTCGCCCGGCTTCAGCCTCCGCGCCTTCTGCACGTTCGGCTGCGGGCCGGTGTACGCGGTCGAGCCGTCGCCGATGGCCCGGTGGACGCTGCCGGGGGCCTGGGGGGCAGCGGCACCCTTCTTCACCTGCGGGCGGGCGGATTCCGAACTGCTGCAGCCGGCAGCCCCCAGGGCCAGTGCCATGGCGACCAGGCCGCCGGCGGTCTTCTTCGTGGCGGCGATCATCCGCCCACCTCTCCTCCAGTCGCACCGCGGGACTTCGCTTCCGTGCCGCAACGTCCCATGCGGTGCGCCCGAGAGAAGGTATGACAAGCCGTACAAAATGCTTAATCACCCAGGGGTGGGATTCTTTAGGCCGTTTGCCCGTATTACCTTCCGCGGAGCTTTACTCTCCATTACCTTTCATTTACTGAGTGTTGATACTTCTGACGGATTTCCATCGATTCCAGCCACTTCCCGCACTTCCCGCCAGTTTCCGCCACTTCCCGCCGCTTCATCCCTCACAGAGGAGACGGGACCCGTGACAGCCACCTTCCCCAAGCGCCCCGCCGACGAGCTCGACGACTCGCCCGGCAAGAAGCCCCGAACCGACCTCGGGGCGGACCTCTCCGCCTCCCTGACCGTGTTCCTGATCGCCCTGCCCCTCTCCCTCGGCATCGCCCTGGCCACCGGCGCCCCGCTCCAGGCCGGACTGGTGGCCGCCGCCGCGGGCGGCATCGTGGTCGGATGCCTGGGCGGCGCGCCGCTCCAGGTGAGCGGCCCCGCCGCCGGACTCACCGTGGTCACCGCGGAGTTGATCCAGCGCTACGGATGGCGCACGACCTGCGCCATCACCGTGCTCGCCGGCTGCTGCCAACTGGGGCTCGCCGCCCTGCGCACCGCCCGGTCCGCGCTGATGGTGAGCCCCGCCATCGTGCACGGCATGCTCGCGGGCATCGGGGTCACGATCGCCCTGGCCCAGCTGCACATCGTCCTCGGCGGCACCCCGCAGAGCTCGGCCGTGGCCAACGTCCGCGAACTGCCGGCCCAGTTGGCCGACATCCACCCGACCGCACTCGGCGTCAGCGTGCTGACCCTGGCCGTTCTGCTCGGCTGGCCGCGGCTTCCCGGGCGTTGCGGCCGCGCCCTGCGGAAGGTGCCGGCCGCGCTCGCTGCCGTCGGCACGGCCACCGCCTGCGCGGCCCTGGCCGGGCTGAGCCTGCCGCGGGTGGACCTGCCCTCCTGGCGCAGCCACGCCCTGCCCGAGCTGCCCGAGGGCCCCGTCCTCGGCCTCATCGCCGCCGTCCTGACGATCACCCTGGTCGGCAGCGTGGAATCCCTGCTGTCCGCGGTCGCCACGGACAAGCTGATCGCCTCCGAGCGGTCCACGGCCGACCGGCCGCCGCGCGCCGACCTCGACCGCGAGCTGCGCGGCCAGGGCGCGGCGAACATCGTCTCCGGAGCGTGTGGCGGACTGCCCATCACCGGTGTGGCCGTGCGCAGCGTGGCCAACGTGAAGTCCGGGGCGACCAGTCGGAAATCGGCCATGTTGCACGGCTTGTGGGTGGTGCTCGCAGCCGCGCTGCTGGTCCCGGCCCTCGACCTGATCCCACTGGCGGCTCTGGCCGCGCTCGTGATGGTGGTCGGGGTGCAGATGGTCAGCATCACCCACATGCGCAACGTCACCCGGCATCGGGAGTTCCTGGTGTACGCCACGACGGTCGTGGCCGTGGTGCTCGGCGGTGTTTTGGAGGGCGTCGCGATCGGGATCGCGGCGGCCGTGGCCGTGGCCCTGCACCGGCTGACCCGGACCCGGATCACGGTGGAGGAGCGGGACGGCGTCCACCACGTACGGGTACGCGGCCCGTTGACGTTCCTGGCGGTGCCACGGCTGAGCCGGACGCTGAACCAGATCCCGCACCAGGGGCACGTGGTCATCAGGATGGACGGCTCGTTCATGGACCACGCCGCGTACGAGACGCTCCAGGACTGGCAGGACTCCCATCTGGCACACGGTGGTTCGCTGGAGGTGAGGGCCCGCCCGGCGGAGGGTGCGCACGGCGCCGCCGCCCCGGGCACCGACGACCCCGTCGGCGCGCGATCGTTCGACGACGACCCCGACGACGGACCGTTCGACGACGGACGGTTCGACGACGGACTGGCCACCCGCGGGAAGGACCCCGCCAGGAAGGACCCCGCGGGGGCGAACGCCGCCGGGCCGGACCCCGACGCCCGGGGCGAGGCAGCGCCCCGGGCGGGCGGCGAGCCCGCCGCCCAGCGCGACGGCCACCACTGCTGCCGGCCCTGGACCCCGTGGAAGAACCACTGCGACCACCGGGCCCCGGCCCCGCGCAGCCGCGGCGCCAACCGGCTGGCCAGCGGGATCACCGCCTTCCAGCGGGACACCGCCCCCCACGTCCGCGACGAGCTCGCCCGGCTGGCCCGCGAGGGACAGCGGCCCTCGCAGCTCTTCCTGACCTGCGCGGACTCCCGCCTCGTCACCAGCATGATCACGGCGAGCGGGCCGGGCGACCTGTTCACCGTCCGCAACGTCGGCAACCTGGTCCCCCTGCCGGGTGCCGAGACCTCGGACGACTCCGTCGCGGCGGCCATCGAGTACGCGGTGGACGTCTTGAAGGTGGACAGCATCACGGTGTGCGGACACTCCGGCTGCGGGGCCATGCAGGCCCTGCTCAACTCGGACCCGGGCGACCCGGTGACCCCCCTGAGCCGGTGGCTGCGGCACGGCGTCCCCAGCCTGCGGCGGATGGACAGCCGCCACCACGCATGGACCCGGATCGCGGGCCGGCTTCCCGCGGACGCCGTCGAGCAGCTGTGCCTGACCAACGTGGTGCAGCAGCTGGAGCACCTCAGGGCGCACGAATCGGTGGCCCGGCGCCTCGCCGACGGCACGCTGGAGCTGCACGGAATGTACTTCCACGTGGGCGAGGCCCAGGCATACCTGCTGTCGGAGGGAGAGGATTTTTTCGACTGTCGGGTTTTTGACACTGTCGGCCAACACGCCTGAAACCAGGGCTGTCCGAACCGATACCCTCCCCTATCCGTGCAACCGACTGGCCCCTTACCGCATCCTGCAGCGGGAAGGGGCCACTCGCGCGCGTAGCCCCGGCGTGCTATAGGTCTAAACCAATCTAGGGCCAGCCCTTGTCACCTGGGCGTCCGACTGATGAGCTATTCCCCGGGGACACAACGGACACCCTGGGAAAGGGAGATGTCGTGAGCAACGAGAGCCTGGCCAATCTGCTCAAGGAGGAGCGGCGGTTCGCACCGCCCGCCGATCTGGCCGCCGCCGCCAACGTGACGACAGCGGCGTACGCAGAGGCCGAGGCGGACCGGCTGGGCTTCTGGGCCGAGCAGGCCCGTCGCCTGTCCTGGGCGGTGGAGCCGACCGAGACCCTCGACTGGACCAACCCGCCCTTCGCCAAGTGGTTCGCGGACGGCAAGCTGAACGTGGCCTACAACTGCGTGGACCGGCACGTCGAGGCCGGCAACGGTGACCGCGTCGCCCTCCACTTCGAGGGCGAGCCGGGCGACAGTCGCGCGATCACCTACGCCGAGCTCAAGGACGAGGTCTGTCGGGCCGCCAACGCCTTGACCGAGCTGGGCATCGGGGCCGGCGACCGGGTCGCGGTCTACCTGCCCATGATCCCCGAGGCCGTCGTGGCGATGCTCGCCTGCGCCCGGATCGGCGCAGCGCACTCGGTGGTCTTCGGCGGTTTCTCCGCCGACGCCGTGGCCTCCCGCATCCAGGACGCCGACGCCAAGCTGGTCATCACCGCCGACGGCGGCTACCGCCGCGGCAAGCCCTCCGCGCTCAAGCCCGCCATCGACGAGGCCGTCGCCAAGTGCCCGCAGGTCGAGCACGTGCTCGTGGTGCGCCGCACCGGCCAGGAGACCGCCTTCACCGAGGGCCGTGACCTGTGGTGGGACGAGACGGTGGGCCGCCAGTCCCCGGAGCACACCCCGCAGGCCTTCGACGCCGAGCACCCGCTGTTCATCCTCTACACCTCCGGGACCACGGGTAAGCCCAAGGGCATCCTGCACACCTCCGGCGGCTACCTGACGCAGACCTCGTACACGCACCACGCCGTCTTCGACCTCAAGCCGGAGACCGACGTCTACTGGTGCACCGCCGACATCGGCTGGGTGACCGGCCACTCCTACATCGTCTACGGGCCGCTCTCCAACGGCGCCACGCAGGTGCTGTACGAGGGCACCCCGGACACCCCGCACCAGGGCCGGTTCTGGGAGGTCGTGCAGAAGTACGGCGTCACCGTCCTGTACACCGCGCCCACCGCGATCCGTACGTTCATGAAGTGGGGCGACGACATCCCCGCGAAGTTCGACCTGTCGAGCCTGCGCGTGCTCGGCTCGGTCGGCGAGCCGATCAATCCCGAGGCCTGGATCTGGTACCGCAAGCACATCGGTGGCGACCGCTGCCCCATCGTGGACACCTGGTGGCAGACCGAGACCGGCGCGATGATGATCTCGCCGCTGCCCGGCGTCACCGAGACCAAGCCGGGCTCGGCGCAGCGCGCACTGCCCGGCATCGGCGCCACGGTCGTGGACGACGAGGGCCGCGAGGTCCCGAACGGCGGTGGCGGCTACCTGGTCCTCACCGAGCCGTGGCCGTCGATGCTGCGCACCATCTGGGGTGACGACCAGCGTTTCGTGGACACCTACTGGTCCCGTTTCGAGGGCCGCTACTTCGCGGGCGACGGCGCCAAGAAGGACGAGGACGGCGACATCTGGCTGCTGGGCCGGGTGGACGACGTCATGCTGGTGTCCGGCCACAACATCTCCACCACCGAGGTGGAGTCGGCGCTCGTCTCGCACCCCGCGGTCGCCGAGGCGGCCGTCGTGGGCGCCGCCGACGAGACCACCGGCCAGGCCATCGTCGCCTTCGTCATCCTGCGCGGCACCGCCCACGAGGACGAGAACCTCGTCGCGGACCTGCGCAACCACGTGGGCGCCACCCTCGGGCCCATCGCCAAGCCGAAGCGCATCCTGCCCGTCGCGGAGCTGCCCAAGACCCGCTCCGGCAAGATCATGCGCCGTCTGCTGCGCGACGTCGCGGAGAACCGCGCACTCGGTGACGTCACCACCCTGACCGATTCGTCCGTTATGACGCTCATCCAGAGCAAGCTGCCCACGGCTGGCAGCGAGGACTGAGCCCGGGCCGGGTCCGGCAGCGGCCCGGCCAGGAAAGGGGCATCTGGCGCAGCACGCCGGATGCCCCTTTCGCGCATAAGGTGACGATCGCCCAGTTCGTTCCCGGGCGCCCCTGTAGGGTAAGGGAAGCGTAAAGAGAAGAAACACAGGTGCGCCGGGAAGTCTGGTCGGCAACGAGTTCCGCATGCCGTCCCACCACCCCGGAGGTGTCCTCTCGTGGCCGCGCCCCGCCCCACCGACCACCGCAGCCGCACGTTCCTCGGCCTCCTCTCCCTGCCCGAACGGCGCTTCGTAGCCGACGCCCTGCGCACCGAGACGGTCGGCGGCCTCCTCCTCCTCATCGCCGCGGTCGTCGCCCTGCTGTGGGCCAACATCCCCACCTTCGGCGACAGCTACGAGGCCGTCCGCACCTTCCACGTCGGCCCGGCGACCCTCGGCCTCGACCTGTCGCTCCAGCACTGGGCGGCCGACGGCCTGCTCGCCGTCTTCTTCTTCGTCGCCGGCATCGAGCTCAAGCGCGAGCTGGTCGCGGGCGACCTGCGCGACCCCAAGGCGGCCGCGCTCCCCGTGATCGCCGCCGCTTGCGGCATGATCATGCCCGCGGCGGTCTACGTACTCGTCAACACGGCCGGCGGCGGCTCGACGAACGGGTGGGCGGTCCCGACCGCCACCGACATCGCCTTCGCGCTCGCCGTCCTCGCGGTCATCGGCACGTGGCTGCCGTCCGCCCTGCGCGCCTTCCTGCTGACCCTCGCCGTCGTCGACGACCTCTTCGCGATCATGATCATCGCGATCTTCTTCACCAGCGACATCCACTTCCCGCAGCTCGGCGCCGCACTCCTCGGCCTGGTCCTGTTCTGGTTCCTGCTGCGCAAGGGCGTGCACGGTTGGTGGGTGTACGTCCCGCTCGCCCTGGCCGTCTGGGGCCTGATGTACAACAGCGGCGTCCACGCGACCATCGCCGGCGTCACCATGGGCCTGATGCTCCGCTGCACCCGCCGGGAGGGCGAGGAGCAGTCCCCCGGCGAGCACATCGAGCACCTGGTCCGCCCCCTCTCGGCCGGGCTCGCCGTCCCGCTCTTCGCGCTCTTCTCCGCCGGGGTCGCCCTCTCCGGCGACGCCGTCGGGCAGGTCTTCACCCGGCCCGAGCCCCTCGGCGTCGTCCTCGGCCTGGTCGTCGGCAAGACGGTGGGCGTCTTCGGCGGGACCTGGCTGGCCGCCCGCTTCACCCGGGCCGAGCTCAACGAGGGCCTCGCCTGGCCCGACGTGCTCGCCGTGGCCTCCCTCGCCGGCATCGGCTTCACGGTCTCCCTCCTGATCGGTGAACTCGCCTTCGCCGGCGACCCGGTGCTCACGGACGAGGTCAAGGCCGCCGTACTGATCGGCTCCTTCATCGCCGCCACCCTCGCGTGCGTCCTGCTCAAGCTGCGCGACCGCACGTACCGGGCCCTGACCGAGGCCGAGGAGCGCGACGACGACCTCGACGGCATCCCGGACATCTACGAGGAGCACACCCCGGCCTACCACCTGCGGATGGCACGGATCCACGAGGAGAAGGCGGCGGAGCACCGTCGCAGGGCAGAAGCCGCGACCGCCGCGCCGGCCGAAGGCGCGCCCGGGTCCAGCGCCGGCGGCGACCGTCCGGCATGATCTGAACTGACGCAGTGACCGACGGGGGACAGCCGCCGGCCGACGACAGAGGGAGAGAGCGATGACCGCAGTGGACCAAGGGGCGCAAGGAGCCGAGCGCACACTCGGCCAGCTGGTCGCCTCGGCCACCGCCGAGATGTCCGCCCTGGTGCACGACGAGATCGCCCTCGCCAAGGCCGAGCTCCGCGAGGACGTCCGGCGCGGGGCGACCGGCGGCATCGCCATCTCGATCGCCGGCGTGTTCGCCCTCTTCTCCCTGCCGGTGCTGAGCTTCGCCGCGGCGTACGGGATCCACAACTTGGGGCTCGGCCTCGCCTGGTCGTTCCTCATCGTCGGCGTGGCGTTCCTGCTGCTGGCGGGCTTGCTCGCGTTGATCTCCGTGTCGAAGTTCAAGAAGGTCAAGCCGCCGCAGAAGAGCATCGCCTCGGTCAAGGAGACGGCTGCCGTCCTGCAGACCGTCAAGCCGCATCCGCGGTCGGTGAGTGACCAGGCCGTGGGTGTGGCACGCTCGTCCTCATGACAGCGACCGCACCGGACTCCAGCACTCCGCCCACCGCCGCGACGGCGGTGCGCCTCGACGGCCCCTGGACGCACCGGGACGTCGCGGCCAACGGGGCCCGGTTCCACGTCGCCGAACTCGGCGACGGGCCGCTGGTGCTCCTGCTCCACGGCTTCCCGCAGTTCTGGTGGACCTGGCGGCACCAGCTGACCGCGCTGGCCGATGCCGGGTACCGCGCCGTCGCGATGGACCTGCGCGGGGTCGGCGGCAGCGACCGCACCCCCCGCGGCTACGACCCGGCCAACCTCGCGCTCGACGTCACCGGCGTCATCCGGTCCCTCGGCGAGCCGGACGCCGCCCTGGTGGGGCACGACCTGGGCGGCTACCTCGCCTGGACGGCGGCCGTGATGCGACCCAAGCTCGTGCGCCGGCTCGTCGTCTCCTCGATGCCGCACCCGCGCCGCTGGCGCTCGGCGATGCTGTCCGACTTCGGACAGACCAGGGCGAGTTCACACATCTGGGGCTTCCAGCGGCCGTTCCTCCCCGAACGGCAACTCGTAGCCGACGACGGCGCCCTCGTCGGTGAGTTGATCCGCGACTGGTCCGGGCCGCGGCTCCAGGAGGACGTGGCCGAGGAGGACCTCGCCGTGTACCGGCGGGCGATGTGCATCCCGTCCACCGCACACTGCTCGATCGAGCCGTACCGCTGGATGATGCGCTCCATGGCCCGGCCGGACGGGCTCCAGTTCAACCGCCGGATGAAGATGCCGGTGCGGGTGCCGACCCTGCACCTGCACGGCTCGCTCGACCCGGTGATGCGGACGCGCAGCGCCGCGGGCTCCGGCGAGTACGTCGAAGCCCCTTACCGCTGGCGGCTGTTCGACGGGCTCGGACACTTCCCGCACGAGGAGGACCCGGTCGCGTTCTCGGCCGAGCTGGTGAACTGGCTCAAGGACCCGGAACCCGACCGCTGACGCTCGACTCCCTTCCGTCACTGCCATCTGACGGATTGTCGGTCTTACTGTCCTACGGGCATTCAATTGCCCGGCGCATAGGCCAATTGGGCGCGCCGGACGGGGTTACCGACCTTTGCGCCCGGGCACAGCTCGTTGTATGGGCTGGACGCACGACCACGGTGACACCGCACACGACCACCGCCCGGCTGTGACGCCGGGCGGGCACGGGAGGACCGGCCGCGAGGGCCGCGACCCCCGACTCGGGATTCCGCGCATCCTGCGCCGCCGGGCCCGCTGGATGTCGGCGCGGCTGCGCCATCCGCGGACGTAGCCGGGGCGGATCCGGGGCCGTACGGACCGGCGAGCCCACCCGGACGGGCTCACCCACCCGGACGGGCTCGCCGGTCCGTACGACTCACAGGGCGCAGCCCTGGCTGTCGACCCGTCGTTCCGCGGCCTTCCCGATCCGGATGTCGTCGCGGACCTCGTCCGCCGTCAACGCGTAACCGGTGTTCGGGTCGTCGAGGGACTTCGCGAAGACGACCCCGTACACCTTGCCGTCCGAGGTCAGGAGCGGGCCTCCCGAGTTGCCCTGGCGGACGGTCGCGTACAGCGAGTACACGTCGCGGCGAACGGTGCCGCGGTGGTAGATGTCCGGGCCGTTGGCGTTGATCCGGCCGCGGACGCGCGCCGGGCGGACGTCGTACGCGCCGTTCTCCGGGAAGCCCGCGACGATCGCGTCGTTGCCGCTCACCGCGTCCTTGTCGGCCCACTCCAGCGGCGGCGCCTTCAGCTTGGGCACGTCGAGGACGGCGATGTCGCGCTCCCAGTCGTAGAGCACGACCTTCCCGTCGTACAGCTTGCCCTCACCGCCGATCTGCACGGTCGGCTCCGTGACGCCGCCGACGACGTGGGCGTTGGTCATGACCTTGCCGGGGGCGAAGACGAAGCCGGTGCCCTCCAGCACCTTGCTGCAGCTGGGCGCCGTGCCGACGACCTTCACGATCGAGCGTTTGGCGGCCGTGGCGACGGGACTCTGCGCGAGCGCCGGGTCGGGCGCCCTGACCTCGGTGATGGGCTCGTTGGAGAACGGGCTGAAGACCTGCGGGAAGCCGTTCTGGGCGAGGGTGGAGGTGAAGTCCGAGAACCAGGTGCCGGCCTGGGCGGGCAGCACCCGCGACACGCCCAGCAACACCTTGGAATTGCGGACCTCCTTGCCCAACGTGGGCAGCGATGTGCCGGCGAGGGCCGATCCGATGAGCCAGGCGACGAGCAGCATCGCGACGACGTTCACGAGGGCGCCGCCGGTGGCGTCGAGGATCCGCGCGGGCGACCACGTGATGTGGCGTCGCAGGCGGTTGCCGAGATGGGTGGTGAAGGCCTGTCCGATGGAGGCGCAGACGATGACGACGACGACGGCGATCACCACGACCGTGGTGGACACCCTCGTGCCGTTGTCGGTCACCTTGTCCCAGATCAGCGGGAGCACGGACATGGCGATGAGGCCGCCGCCCAGGAAGCCGATCACCGACAGGATGCCGACGACGAAACCCTGGCGGTAGCCGACGATCGCGAACCACACGGCAGCGACCAGCAACAGGATGTCCAGCACGTTCACGTGGGCCACCGTCTCATGCGCGCCAGTCGAGCGGGACCTGCCTCGACCGGTCCCATGGGCGCTCCCAACCTGCGAAATGCAGCATCCGGTCGATCACTCCGGCGGTGAAACCCCAGACCAGGGCATCGTTGACGGTGAAAGCGGGGCCCAAGTGGCCACTGGGGTGGACGGCGGTGGCGCGGTTCGCGGGGTCCGTGAGATCGGACACGGGCACGGTGAAGACGCGGGCGGTCTCGGCCGGGTCCACCGCACCCACCGGGCTCGGCTCGCGCCACCAGCCCAGGACCGGGGTCACCACGAACTCGCTCACCGGGATGTACAGCGCGGGCAGCACCCCGAAGAGCTGGACCCCGGCGGGGTCGAGCCCGGTCTCCTCCTCGGCCTCGCGCAGCGCGGCGTGCAGCGGGCCGGTGGTGTGCGGGTCGCCGTCCTCCGGATCGAGCGCGCCGCCGGGGAAGGAGGGCTGGCCGGGGTGGGAGCGCAGGGTCCCGGCCCGCTCCATGAGCAGCAGCTCGGGGCCGACGGGACCCTCCCCGAACAGGATGAGGACGGCGGACTGGCGGCCCCGGCCGTCCTCGGGCGGCAGGAACCGGCTGAGCTGGGTCGGGCGGACCGTCCGTACGGCCTCCACGACGGGGTCCAGCCAGTCGGGCAGCCCCCGGGTGCTCAGGCGCAGGTCGCGGCGCCCGGCGGAGTCCGGTCCGGAGCCCGGCCCGGTGTGCTGCCCGGTGTCCTGCGCCGGTCGCGCGGCCGCCTGGGCCACTCCGCTGTCGTCCCGCGCTCCGCGCGTCATAGGCACCCCTGCTCCTGCCGTTGCTGTTGCTGTCGCCGACACCGTCGGGCACCGGCCCGGCACGGGACGGGACCGCAGCCGTCCTGCAGCCGTCCCTGCACCGGCCCGGCACCGGACCGCAGCCGTACCGACACCGGGACAACGCCGCCCCGGTCCGGATTCGTTCCACCGCGGGCCGCCGCCGTGGCGGCCGCCCGCGCCCTGCTCAGACCGCCGCCGGGGCTCCGCCCAGCGGCTGGGCCGGGAGGCCCGGGTAGTCCGCCGGCGGGTTCAGCCGCTGGCCCGGCTGGCCGCCCTTCTCGTACTTCAGCAGCTTCTTCGCCTTCTCCGGGTCCGTCTCGCCCTCCCCGTACGCGGGGCAGAGCGGGGCGATCGGGCAGGCGCCACAGGCCGGCCGGCGCGCATGGCAGATGCGGCGGCCGTGGAAGACGACGCGGTGCGAGAGCATCGTCCACTCGCTCTTGGGGAAGATCGCGCAGATTTCCGCCTCGACCTTCTCCGGGTCCTCCTGCTCGGTCCACTTCCAGCGCCGCACCAGCCGCCCGAAGTGGGTGTCCACGGTGATCCCGGGGACGCCGAACGCATTGCCGAGCACCACGTTGGCCGTCTTGCGGCCGACTCCGGGCAGGTTCACCAGGTCCTCCAGACGGCCCGGGACCTCCCCGCCGAAGTCGTCCCGCAGGGCCTGCGAAATGCCGAGGAGGGCCTTGGCCTTCGCCCGGAAGAACCCGGTCGGTCGGATGATCTCCTCCAGCTCCTCGGGTACGGCCGCCGCCATGTCCTCCGGGGTCGGGTACGCGGCGAACAGGGCCGGCGTCGTCTGGTTGACGCGGAGGTCTGTGGTCTGGGCGGACAGGACGGTCGCAACCAGCAGTTCGAAGGGGTTCCGGAAGTCGAGTTCGGGATGGGCGTACGGGTAAACCTCGGCCAGTTCCCGATTGATCCTGCGGGCCCGGCGGATCATGGCCAGACGGGATTCCGGTTTCTTGGTCGAAGTTTTGCCCGGGGGCTTCGGCCGGGCCTTCTCGGGCTTCCCGGGGCGCTCCGGCACCTCCCGGGGGGCTTGTTCGCCCACGGCTGAATCGGCCGCGCGCGTCACTCGCGCGGACCCCTTGGCCTGTGCTCTCACCGGCTTATTGGACACCCGGCCAGCCTAAGCCCGGCCGCCCGAACCCGCCCGGACCTCAGGTAACACCACCCCGATTGGCCTCTCGCCGCACAGCATGCCCGTGCGTCCGGCATCCTTGTGATTGATCGCACTGTTTGAGGCGTCCGGCAAAATGGGGAACACGGTCCCCTGAGCTGGTCGACATAGGAGAGAGACTCGTGGACGACGTTCTGCGGCGCGCCCCGCTGTTCGCGGCGCTCGATGACGAGCAGGCCGCGGAGCTCCGCGCCTCCATGAGCGAGGTGACTCTCGCACGCGGCGACGCCCTGTTCCACGAGGGCGACCCCGGTGACCGGCTGTACGTCGTGACCGAGGGCAAGGTGAAGCTGCACCGCACCTCCCCCGACGGCCGCGAGAACATGCTGGCCGTCCTCGGCCCCGGCGAGCTGATCGGCGAGCTCTCGCTGTTCGACCCGGGCCCGCGCACCGCCACCGCCACCGCCCTCACCGAGGTCAAGCTCCTCGGCCTGGGCCACGGCGACCTCCAGCCCTGGCTGAACGCCCGGCCCGAGGTCGCGAGCGCCCTGCTGCGCGCGGTGGCCCGCCGTCTGCGCAAGACCAACGACCAGATGTCCGACCTGGTCTTCTCCGACGTCCCGGGCCGCGTGGCCCGCGCGCTCCTGGACCTGTCGCGCCGGTTCGGCGTGCAGTCGGAGGAGGGCATCCACGTCGTGCACGACCTGACGCAGGAGGAGCTCGCCCAGCTCGTCGGCGCCTCCCGCGAGACCGTGAACAAGGCCCTGGCCGACTTCGCCGGCCGCGGCTGGCTCCGGCTGGAGGCCCGCGCCGTGATCCTGCTGGACGTGGAGCGACTGGCCAAGCGGTCCCGCTGACACCCGCCGCCGCAGCCGGTGGCCGGCAGCCGGTGGCCGGAAGTCGACGGGTCCGCCGGGCCGTCCTCCGGCCCGTACGCGCATGCGCGGGAGGGGCCCTGCCCGGGTAGCCCGGGCAGGGCCCCTCCGTGCTGTCACGGGCCCCCGCGTGCCCCGGCTCGTACACGACCGGGCACAGTGGCCCCATGGAGCCTCGGGGAGTGGACGCGTACGGGTACTTCGAGCGGGAGGGCTCGCTGGGCCGGGTGCAAGAGGCCTTCGCGCCGGTCGTCGCCGCCGCGCGGGCCCTCGTCGCCGACGCGTACGGGCCCCGGCTGCACAGCGCCTACCTGTACGGGTCCGTACCGCGCGGCACGGCCTGCCCGGGGCGCTCGGACCTCGACCTGCTCCTCGCCCTGCACCACGAGCCCGCCGACGAGGACCGGGACGCCGCAGAGGTGCTGGCGCGGACCCTGGACGAGGAGTTCCCGCAGATCGACGGGGCCGGTGTGCTGCTGTACGGCAGGGCGCGGCTGCTGAGCGAGCAGGAACGTTACGACATGGGCTGGTTCCTCGCCTGCCTGTGCACCCCGCTGCTCGGCCCCGACCTCGCCGAGGAGCTGCCCCGCTACCGCCCGGACCCCGTGCTGGCCCGCGAGACCAACGGCGATCTGGCGGCCCTCCTGCCCCGCTGGCGGGCCCGGCTGGACGAGGCGGCCGCGCCCGGGGACGTCCGGCGGCTCAGCCGCGGCATCGCCCGGCACCTGGTGCGCACGGGGCTCATGCTCGTCATGCCGCGCTGGGGCGGCTGGACCAGCGATCTCCCCGAGTCCGCGGAGGTCTTCGCCCGCTACTACCCGCAGCGCGCGGCACAGATGCGGGCCGCCGCCGCGGTGGCTCTGGAACCGGTCTCCGACCCGTCCGTGCCGCGTGCGCTCGTCGACGACCTGGGGCCGTGGCTGGCGGAGGAGTACACCGCCCGCCTGGGCACGAAGACCCCGCGCTAGACCGCCCCGACCCGGCGGGGCGGGCGGCCTCGACGGGTTGCTGACGCCGCCGGCGAGCGGTGGCGACCCCCAGGTAGCGCCGGGGAGCGCCGGCGACCGCCAGGGAGCGCCGGCTGCCGGGGTGTCAGGCGCGGCCCGGCAGGGCCGCCGCCATCGCTTCGACGGCCCGCTTGGCCTCGACCAGGTCCGCCCCGGTGGCGGCCCGGTAGGCCTTGATCGCCTCGATCGTGCGGCCTTCGCGCAGCAGCTCCCGTACGCCCTCCAGGCCCGCCGGCTCCGGCTCCTCGATGCCCAGGTGGCCCAGGACGAGGCCCAGGCGCCGCTCCAGGCGCTCCGCCCTGCGCTCCAGGGCCTTCATGCGCAGGGTCACGGTCGAGGCGGTCCACGCGGCACAGGCGAGTACGGCGAGCAGCAGGATCAGCGTGTTCATTCGGGCCCCCCGGGGATCAGTCCGTGATCTTGAAGGTACTCCAGCTGCGCCCGCACCGACCACTCGGCGGCGGGCCACAGGGAGCGGTCGACGTCCGCGTAGACGTGGGCGACGACCTCCTCCGGGGTGGTGTAGCCGTCTTCGACGGCGGTCTCGACCTGGGCGAGCCGGTGCGCACGGTGGGCGAGGTAGTACTCCACCGCGCCCTGCGCGTCGTCCAGCACCGGGCCGTGGCCGGGCAGCACCGTGTGCACGCCGTCGTCGACCGTCAGCGAGCGCAGCCGGCGCAGCGAGTCGAGGTAGTCGCCGAGGCGCCCGTCGGGGTGGGCGACGACGGTGGTGCCCCGGCCGAGGATCGTGTCACCGGTCAGGACGGCCCGGTCGGCGGGCAGGTGGAAGCAGAGCGAGTCGGCGGTGTGCCCGGGGGTCGGGACCACGCGCAGCTCCAGGCCGCCGGTGCGGATCACGTCGCCTGCGGCCAGCCCCTCGTCACCGAGGCGCAGGGCCGGGTCGAGGGCCCGGACCTTGGTGCCGGTGAGCTCGGCGAAGCGGCCGGCGCCCTCGGCGTGGTCGGCGTGGCCGTGCGTGAGGAGGGTCAGCGCGATGCGTTTGCCCGCCCGTTCGGCGGTCTCGACGACGGCCCGCAGGTGCGCCTCGTCCAGCGGGCCGGGATCGATGACGACGGCGAGGTCGGAGTCGGGCTCGGAGACGAGCCAGGTGTTGGTGCCGTCGAGGGTCATGGCCGAGGCGTTCGGGGCCAGGACGTTGGTGGCGCGGGCGGTGGCCGGCCCGGAGGAGGCCACTCCGCGGGGCTGGCCGGGCAGGGCTGCGGCATCGGTCACGACCCACCTCCGAAGGTGACGCGCTTCGTGAACTCGTCGTGGCCGGGCCAGCTGAGCACCACCTCGCCGTTCTCCAGCGCCGCCTGCGCCAGTACGGGGTCCAGGTCCTGGCCGGCGGATGCGGCGAGGGCGTCGGCGGCGCTCCGGTAGGGCTCCAGCGACCGCAGGGTGGAGATGGTGGGCGGCATCATCAGCAGTTCGCCCCCGTCGTAGCCGTCGGCGGCGTCGGCGGGGCGGATCCACACGGTCCGGTCGGCCTCGGTGGAGGCGTTGCGGGTGCGCTGGCCCTCGGGGAGGGCGGCGACGAAGAACCAGGTGTCGTAGCGGCGCGGCTCGAACTCCGGGGTGATCCAGCGGGCCCACGCGCCGAGCAGGTCGGAGCGCAGCAGCAGGCCGCGGCGGTCCAGGAAGGCGGCGAAGGACAGCTCGCGGGCGACGAGGGCCTGCCGGTCGGCCTCCCAGTCCGCACCGGTGGTGTCCCCGACGACGGTGTCGGCGGTCTCGCCCGCGAGGAGGACGCCCGCCTCCTCGAAGGTCTCGCGGACGGCGCCGCAGACGATGGCCTGGGCGGTACGGGCGTCGGTGCGCAGGCGGGCCGCCCAGTCGTCCAGGTCCGGTCCGGCCCAGCCGACGAGGCGGTCCTCGTCGCGCGGGTCGACGGCGCCGCCGGGGTAGGCGTACGCGCCGCCCGCGAAGGCCATGGTGGTCCGACGGCGCAGCATGTGCACGACCGGGCCGGCCGCGGTGTCCTTCAACAGCATCACGGTGGCGGCGCGTCTGGGCTCCACCGGCGTGAGGGAGCCGTCCGCGAGCGCGCGGATCCGGTCGGGCCACTCCGGCGGGTACCACTGCCCTCCGGCGGGGGTGGCTCCGTGTGTCCGCTGCTGTGCCTGCTCACCGTGGGGCATGCCCGGATGCTACGGCCATCCGGCCCGATGTTCGAGAGCTGCCCCCGGGGGCGGGCCCGCTTCGCCGCCGGCGTGCGGGCCCTGCAGGGTCCCGGGGCAGCCCCCCGGAGAAGCCCGGGGCCCCGGATGCGCCGGGGTGTGCCGGGGTGTGCCGGTGCGTCCCCGGGGCGGGGGCCCGTGGACGTGCCCGGGGCCGGGTCAGGCGTCGGGCAGCAGCTCGACCTGGATCTCGACCTCGACCGGGGCGTCCAGCGGGAGCACCGCCACGCCCACGGCGCTGCGGGCGTGGACGCCCTTGTCCCCGAGCACCTCGCCGAGGAGCTCGGACGCGCCGTTGAGGACGGCCGGCTGGGCCGTGAAGTCGGGGGCCGAGGCGATGAAGCCGACGACCTTCACGACGCGCGCGATCCGGTCGAGGTCGCCCGTGACGGACTTCACCGCGGCCAGGGCGTTCAGCGCGCAGATCCCCGCGAGCTCCTTGGCCTGCTCGGGCGAGACCTCGGCGCCGACCTTGCCGGTCACCGGCAGGCTGCCCTTGACCATCGGGAGCTGGCCCGCGGTGAACACGTAGGTGCCCGAGCGGACGGCCGGCTGGTACGCGGCCAGCGGCGCGGCGACCTCGGGGAGGGTCAGGCCGAGCTCGGCCAGCTTCGCTTCGACGGCGCCGCTCATGCCTTCTCCCGCTTGAGGTAGGCCACGAGCTGCTCGGGGTTGTTCGGGCCGGGCACGACCTGGACGAGCTCCCAGCCGTCCTCGCCCCAGGTGTCCAGGATCTGCTTGGTGGCGTGGACCAGCAGCGGGACCGTCGCGTATTCGAACTTCTTGGTCATGGGGGCGAGCGTATCGCCTGTCGCACGGGGAAAACGCCCGGCGGGAGCGCGACGGCGGCGCGGCGGCCGGCTCCCGGGTCCGGCGGAGGGAGAGGGTCCTGCGCGGCGCGATGACCGAGTGGTTAGGCTCAGAGGCTGTGAGCAGGCTCCAGGTGGTCAGCGGCAAGGGCGGAACCGGAAAGACCACGGTTGCCGCGGCACTCGCGCTCGCCCTCGCACGCGAGGGTGGGCGGACGCTTCTGGTGGAGGTCGAGGGCAGGCAGGGGATCGCACAGCTCTTCGGGACGGAGGAGCTCCCGTACGAGGAGCGCAGGATCGCCGTCGCCCCGGGCGGCGGGGAGGTGTTCGCGCTCGCCATCGACGCGGAGCGGGCACTGCTGGACTACCTCCAGATGTTCTACAAGCTCGGCTCGGCCGGCCGCGCGCTGAAGAAGCTCGGGGCCATCGACTTCGCGACGACGATCGCGCCCGGGCTGCGGGACGTGCTGCTGACCGGCAAGGCGTGCGAGGCGGTGCGCCGCAAGGACAAGGCCGGCCGGTACGTGTACGACCACGTGGTCATGGACGCGCCGCCGACGGGGCGGATCACCCGTTTCCTGAACGTCAACGACGAGGTGGCGGGGTTGGCCAGGTTCGGGCCGATCCACAACCAGGCACAGGCCGTGATGAACGTCCTCAAGTCCCCGGAGACGGCGGTCCACTTGGTGACGCTGCTGGAGGAGATGCCCGTCCAGGAGACCGCCGACGGGATCGCCGAACTGGTGGAGGCCGGGCTCCCGGTGGGTCGGGTCGTGGTCAACATGGTCCGTCCGCACCATCTGGACGAGGAGGCGCTGCGGGCCGCGGGCAGCGAACACCGCGCCGGCGTGGCCCGGGCGCTGTCCCGGGCCGGCCTGGGCGGCGCCCGGGACGGCGGGGAGGCGGAGCAGCTGGTGGAGCCGCTGCTCGCGCAGGCCGCCGAGCACGCGAGCCGGGTGGGGCTGGAGCGGGCGCAACGGGCCGTGCTGCGGGAGCTGCCGGTGCCGACGTACGAACTCCCGCTGCTCGGCGCGGGGATGGATCTGGCCGGGCTGTACGAGCTGGCCTCGGAGCTGCGGAAACAGGCGGGCGAGGAATGAGTGAGGCCATGGGCGCGTCGTCGTCGCCGGAGCTGTCCGTGGACCGGCTGCTGGACGACCGCGACACCCGGATCATCGTGTGCTGCGGTGCGGGCGGGGTCGGCAAGACCACGACCGCCGCAGCCCTGGGCCTGCGGGCGGCGGAGCGCGGCCGGAAGGTGGTCGTGCTGACCATCGACCCGGCACGCCGGCTGGCCCAGTCGATGGGGATCGACGCCCTGGACAACACCCCGCGCAGGGTCTCCGGCGTGGCCGGCGACCGCGGTGAACTGCACGCCATGATGCTGGACATGAAGCGGACCTTCGACGAGATCGTCGAGGCGCACGCGGACGGCGAGCGGGCCCGGGCGATCCTGGCCAACCCCTTCTACCAGTCCCTGTCGGCCGGCTTCGCGGGCACGCAGGAGTACATGGCGATGGAGAAGCTGGGGCAGTTGCGGGCCCGGGACGACTGGGACCTGATCGTGGTGGACACCCCGCCGAGCCGGTCCGCGCTGGACTTCCTCGACGCGCCCAAGCGGCTCGGGTCGTTCCTGGACGGGAAGTTCATCCGGGTGCTGATGGCGCCGGCGAAGGTCGGCGGCCGGGCCGGGATGAAGTTCCTCAACGTCGGCATGTCGCTGATGACGGGCACCCTCAGCAAGTTGATGGGGGCTTCGCTGCTGAAGGACGTCCAGACCTTCGTGGCGGCGATGGACACGATGTTCGGCGGCTTCCGCACCCGGGCGGACGCGACGTTCCGGCTGCTCCAGGCTCCGGGAACGGCCTTCCTGGTGGTCGCGGCCCCCGAGCCGGACGCCCTGCGCGAGGCCGCGTACTTCGTGGAGCGACTGGCCGCGGAGCGGATGCCGCTGGCCGGGCTCGTGGTGAACCGGGTGCACGGCAGCGGCGCCGACGGGCTGTCCGCCGAGCGGGCCCTCGCCGCCGCAGACAATCTTGAGCGGGGCGGCATTGTGGATCAGGAGGCCGGGAAAGCTGGACTTCGTGACTCGGCCGCAGAAGACGTGCACGCGGACCCGGCCCCGGGCCCGGAGGCGGGCTCGCACGCCGGCGCGGGCACGACCACGGTGACGACCGCGGGGACGACCGCGGGGACGACCGCCGGCACGGACGCGGAAGCGGACGGTATCGCGGCAGGGCTGCTCCGCCTGCACGCCGAACGCATGCAGGTGATCGCGCGCGAGCAGCGCACGCGCGACCGGTTCACCTCACGGCACCCCGAGGTGGCGGTGACCGAGGTGGCCGCCCTGCCCGGCGATGTGCACGACCTCGCCGGGCTGCGGGCCATCGGAGAACGCCTCGCGGCCGGGGTTCCGGCCGGAGCGTAGGCGACCGTACGGCGACGGGTGTACGCGGGACGGCGGGGGATCTACCCGGCCGCCGCGTACGTCTCGTACGGGACGTCCATCTCCGCATCGACATCCACGGTGAGGATGCCCGTGCTGCGTTCGTACTCCATGCGGGCCGTTTCGAGCAGCCGCCGCCACGAGGTGACGGTGGGACGCCGGCGCAGCAACGCGCGACGCTCCCGCTCGGTCATTCCGCCCCACACGCCGAACTCGACACGATTGTCGAGCGCGTCGGCCAGGCACTCGGTCCGCACCGGACACCCGGTGCACACCGCCTTGGCCCTGTTCTGTGCCGCTCCTTGAACGAACAGTTCATCCGGATCGGTAGTGCGGCAGGCTGCCTGCGCACTCCAGTCGGTTACCCAGCCCATCCCGGCGCCGTCCTCTCCCGAATCGAGGCTCCCCCACGGCGGTAGCGGCATATTCACCGCTGCCAGTTGAGGACGTTACGGAAGGCGGGGACGGCGCAACACCCCCGACGGGCCCAATCTTGAATGGTCCGAACGGACTATGGGTAAGCGGCAGATCACCCGACGGAGTGATGGGACGACATGCCCGACCATTCCGGCGATTCGGATGAAATCGGCGGACCGGGGCTGAGCGGCCGTCAGGGTGAGCGGCGGGATTCGGACATAAGTTCACCCCATTCGGGAAGGGTGAAAATCAAGCCGAGGGGTTGATGTCGCACCGCACTGCTGTGACAGTTGGGGACAGCTTAGGCCAAGGCATTCGCGTGTGTCCGGCGAATGAGAACGTAGGCTGCCCTCCATGGGAAAGAAGCGCTCGGGCGCCGGGCTCACGGGGCCGCAGCAGGCCGCCAAGTTCCTCGGGCTGTCCGTTCTCTCCGGAGTCGTTCTGGCAGGCATCGCCATCCCGGGCGCCGGGGCCCTCGGGCTGGCCGCCAAGGGCACGGTCGAAGGGTTCGACGAGATCCCGGCCAATCTCAAGACCCCGCCGCTCAGTCAGCGCACCACGATTCTGGACGCCGAGGGTGGCCTGATCGCCACGGTGTACTCGCGTGACCGGCAGGTGGTCCCGCTCACGGCCATCTCGCCGTACATGCAGAAGGCGATCGTCGCGATCGAGGACTCGCGCTTCTACGAGCACGGCGCCGTCGACCTCAAGGGCATCCTGCGCGCGGTCAACCGCAACGCGCAGGAGGGCGGCGCCGCGCAGGGCGCCTCGACGCTCACGCAGCAGTACGTGAAGAACGTCTTCGTCGAGGAGGCCGGCGACGACGAGACCAAGGTGCGCGAGGCCCAGGAGAAGAGCCTCGGGCGCAAGATCCGCGAGCTGAAGTTCTCGATCCAGGTCGAGGAGGAGCTCGGGAAGAAGAAGATCCTCGAGAACTACCTCAACATCACGTACTTCGGCCAGCAGGCGTACGGCATCGAGTCCGCTTCCCAGCGCTACTTCAGCAAGCCGGCCAAGGACCTCACCCTGGAGGAGTCGGCGCTGCTCGCCGGCCTCGTGCAGTCGCCGAGCCGGTACGACCCGGTGAACGACAGCCAGGAGGCGATGAAGCGCCGCAACATCGTCCTCCAGCGGATGGCCGACGTGAAGGACGTCTCGCAGGCCGAGGCGGACGAGGCGAAGAAGAAGCCCGTCCAGCTGAAGGTGACCCGGCCCAAGAACGGCTGCATCACCGCCGTCAAGGGTGCGGGCTTCTTCTGCGACTACGTGCGCAACACGTTCTTGACCGACCCGGTCTTCGGCAAGACCCGCGAGGAGCGGGCCAAGCTCTGGAACCGGGGCGGCCTGACCGTCCGTACGACGCTGGACCCGCAGTCACAGGACTCGGTCAACGAGTCGATCAAGGAACACGTCAGCCAGGACGACAAGGTCGCCACGGCCGTCACCCTGGTACAGCCCGGCACCGGCCGCGTCGTGGCCATGGGCCAGTCCAAGCCCTACGGCTTCGGCAAGAACGAGACGCAGATCAACTTCTCCGTCGACAAGCGGATGGGCGGATCCAGCTTCGGCTTCCCGACCGGCTCGACCTTCAAGCCGTTCGTCGCGGCCGCAGCCCTGGAGGAGGGCATCTCCCCGGGCAAGGTGTACTCCTCGCCCTACCAGATGGAGTACCCGAGCCCGGTGCAGACCTGCGGCAGCAAGCCCTGGGTCAACACCGCCCACGAGCGCCTGGAGAACGAGCAGGAGTCCGAGGTCGGCCCGTACGGCATGAACCAGGCGATGGCCAAGTCGGTCAACACCTACTTCGTGCAGATGATCACGGAGACCGGGGTGTGCCCGGTGACCGAGATGACCACCAAGCTCGGCGTGGTCCCCGCCGACGGCACCAAGCTGCCCGAGGTCCCCGCCATCGCGCTCGGCACCGAGGGCATGTCCCCGCTGACCATGGCCAACGCGTACGCGGCCTTCGCCAACCGCGGCGTGCACTGCACGCCCGTCTCCATCGAGTCCATCACCGACGCCCACGGCAAGGCCCTGTCCGTGCCGAAGACCAAGTGCGAGCGCGTGATGACGGAGCGGACCGCCGACACGATCAACAGCCTGCTGCTCGGCGTGGTCGACTCCGGTACGGGTACGGCGGCCGGTCTGACCGACCGGCAGAACGCCGGCAAGACCGGTACCACCGACAGCCGCTACAACGCCTGGTTCGTCGGGTACACGCCGAACATGTCCGGCGCGACCTGGGTCGGCTCGGGCGGCTCCAAGCAGGTGTCGATGGAGAACATCACCATCGGCGGCCGCTACTACGACAAGGTGTACGGCGGCGGGCTGCCCGGCCCGATCTGGAAGCAGGCGGTCAGCGGGGCCCTCGCCGGCCGCGAGGCCCCGAGCTTCGTCACGGTCGGCCTCCCCGACACCGGCACCCCCGGCGGCACCGGCAAGCCCACCCCGCCGACCAACCCGACGAAGCCCAACAAGCCGGGCAAGCCCACCAAGCCGGGCGGCGACGGCAAGCCCGGCACCACCACCGGCGGCACCACGGGCGGCACCACGGGCGGCACCACGGGCGGGGGCACCACCCCGACGAACCCGTTCCCCGGGATCACCCTGGAACCCGGCGTGATCGGCGGCCGCGACACGCAGTAGCGGGAACACGAAGGAGCGGGAACACCGAGAAGCGGTGGGGCCCGGTGC
>NZ_JBHWJJ010000118.1:0-27778 GCF_042732005.1 Streptomyces sp. NPDC059851
CCGGACACCGGTCGACGTCAGGCGGGTGCGGCGGCCGGCGCGGATCGGACCGGGCGCAGCGGACGCAGGCGGTCGCGGCCGGACGGATCTCCAGGCCTTCGGACGGGATCGTCCCGCCGCAGCCTAGTGGTTTGGCCTGGCCCAGGGGCGAGCGGCCAGTTCAGCCGACCGAGCCAGATGCCGGAATGGGCCGCGAAGGGCTCCCGGTCCGGGTCCTTCGATCACTCGGATGGTGCCCTCACTGCTATGAACCTTCACCCGGCTTCGGGTAGTTGCTCGATCCGCTCCGGCGTCAGTGTGGTGGCCCGGAGGCGCTGGTTGGCGGGGCGGTCCCGTCCGAAGGCTTGGCCTTGGCCGTTAGCGTGGTGTTGATGGTGTGGCAGGGTGGTGGGGCATGTGGGCCTTCGGGGTCCTGTGAACGCGAGAGGTGTATGTCATGAACGAGGCCGAGCTCAGGGCGCTGTTCGACGAGATCGACACGGACGGCGACGGGCGGATCAACATCGTCGAACTGGCGGAGGGGTTCAAGGCCGAGGGCGCCCAGGGGCACCTCGCTGAAGAGGTCAAGAAGGCCATGGCGGCCGACGTGAACCACGACGGGGTCCTCGACTTCGAAGAGTTCCGCACCCTGCTGAAGTAGCGGCAGGCCTGACAGCCCCCGTACGGACCCGGAAGGGCCGAACGGGGGCTGACGTGTGTGTGAGAACGGTCACCGCCGGGAGCTGCGAGTACATCGGCGGTGCGCCGCAGTCTGGTGCTCGAAACGTGTGCCGTGCACGGGAGGCGGACGACGTCGACGCCGGCGCCCGCGAAGTCCCGTTCCCATCGCTTGCTCCGGGGTGTCCCTTTCCAGCCGTCACCCTTGAAGAGGCGGTGGAAGCCGGTCTGCCGCGAGGCCTCCATCTTCTCCAGCGTGGTGTCGACTACGGCGTCGTCCACAGGTACGCGACGGCACGGACGATCTAGAGACGTGCCCGGGAGGAGCGCCATTGCCAGCACGCAGCACACCACCCCACGCTACGGCAGCTTGCGGACTCGCCTCTCGACCCGGCCCGTTTCGCACAGCACCTCATCAACCAGCTCCGGCGGAACGAGCTGGGTCAACTCGCCAGGATGGCCCGGCGAAGACACTTCGAACGGACACGGTAGGTGCCGGCATGCCAGGCTGGACGGACAACGGGGCTCCCGTGGGTACGGCGCCTTGGTCGACTTCCGTCCTACGCGGAGCCCCGTCCGGCGTCAGGCGGGGGGACCAGGCGGTTCTCGTGGGCGAAGACCACGGCCTGGATCCGGTCGCGGAGTTCCAGCTTGAGCAGGATCCGACCCAGATGGGACTTCACGGTCGCCTCCGCGAGGTACAGGGCGGCCGCGATCTCGGCGTTGGACAGGCCGCGACCGACCTCGACGAGCACCTCGCGCTCCCGGGCGCTGAGCCGGTCCAGCCGGTCGTCGCGGACGGCGGTGCCCCCGTCGGCCAGGTGCGGACGGAAGTCCTCCAGCAGGCGCCGGGTGATCCGCGGGGAGAGCACCGCGTCGCCCGCCGCGACGTTGCGGATCGCGGTGAGCAGCTCCTCGGGCCGGGTGTTCTTCAGCAGGAAGCCCGAGGCCCCGGCGCCGAGCGCGGCGAAGGCGTACGCGTCCAGGTCGAAGGTGGTCAGGATCAGCACCCTGCTCTCCGGGGAGACCTCGACGACCCGCCGGGTCGCCTCGATCCCGTCCGTCCCGGGCATCCGGACGTCCATCAGCACGACGTCGGGCCGCAGCTCCCGGGCGAGGCGGACGGCCTGGGCGCCGTCCGCGGCCTCGCCGACCGGCGCCATGTCGGGCTGGGCCTCCAGGACCGTGCCGAAGGCCATCCGGAGCAGCGCCTCGTCGTCGGCGATCACGATGCGGATCGTCATGCGGCGGCCGTCCCGCCGCTGTTGAGCAGGAGCCGCGTCCGCACGCCCCAGCCGCCGCCCGGAAGCGGTCCGGCCCGCAGCGTCCCCCCGTAGGCGGCCGCGCGCTCGCGCATGCCGGGGATGCCGTGGCCGGACGGAGCGGTGGCGGGAAGCGCCGTCCGGGGGCCGCTGTCGGTGACCTCCACGCCGACGCTCCCGGCCGAGCACTCGACCAAGACCGTCGCGCGGGTGCCGGCGGGAGTGTGCTTGAGGGTGTTGGTCAACGCTTCCTGCACCAGGCGGTAGACGGTGAGTTGCGCGGTGGCCGGCAGGTGGGCGTGGCCGCCGCGGACCTCCAGGTTGGTCGGCAGCCCGGCGGCGCTCATCTGGTCGGCGAGCGCCTCCAGCTGGGCGATGCCGGGCAGCGGGTGGCGCTCGGCGTCCGGCTCGTCGGCCCGCAGGACGCCCAGCGAGCGCCGCATGTCGGTGAGGGCCTGCCGGCCCGTCTCGGAGATCTGCAGCATCGCGGCGGTGGCCCGGTCCGGGGACCTGTGCTGCGCGTAGACGGCGGCGTCGGTGAGCGCCACCATGACGGACAGGTTGTGGGTGACGATGTCGTGCATCTCGCGGGTGATCCGGGCACGCTCCTCGGCGACGGCCAGCCGAGCCTTCTGCTCCTGGTGCAGCGCCAGCCGTTCGGCCCGCTCCTGCACGGCGGCGAGGTAGGCCCGGCCGGTCCGCACGTTCACCCCGAGGACGGCGGAGGCGACCACCGTCGCGGAGAGCGCGACGAACGGGGTCAGGAACGCGCCGTCCTGTGCCCAGCGCAGGCAGGCCAGTACGGCCCCGCCCTCCACGACGGCGGCGGCGAGCAGCGTGCCGCGCCGGCCCGTGTGCGCGGCCGCCGTGTACAGGGCCACCAGCAGGGCGGCGTCCGCGGGCAGTTGTACGTCCGCCAGCCACTGGACGAAGGCCGCGGCCACCACGGTGGTGAACACCGCGAGCGGGGCCCGGCGCCGCCACACCAGGGGCAGCGCCAGGGCGGCGGTGAGCGCCGCTGCCACCGGCAGCTCCCGCGCCGGGTACGTGGTCACGACGTTGAGGAGGAGCAGCGCCGGCAGCACCGAATCCCACACCAGGGGCGGTACCCGGTCCCGGTGGCGCACCGTCACACCCCTCCGCCGATCGGCCCTCGTGGCGGCCCGGCCGGGCCGCCACCGCGTACAGCCGCAGCCTAGGCGGCGGGGCCCGCGCCGCACATGAGCCCGGCGTCGGAGCGCAATGTGCCGGGGTACGACCACAGGAGGAGACCCGGCACCTCCCGCGGTCGCAGGCCGGCCGCCGGTCCGGGGTGCCCGGTTGCCACTCCGGTCGCACCGCGGCCGCCCCCCGTTGCGACGCCGGTCGCAGTCGGCGGCGCCCCGGGGCCGATGCGGCGGCGCGGACCCCGCGCCGAGCATGGCCGGGTGACCGAAACCATCCCGGGGCTGTTCCTGTCCCTTCCGGAAGTCTTCGTCCTGCTGGGCGCCGTCGCGCTGCTGGTGGCGCGCTGGCTCCCCCCGGCCGCCCGCCGACCCGTCACCGTCGCGGCGGGGGCGGTCCTCGTACCGTCGGCGATCGTGCTGGGCATCGTGGGGATCCGCTGGCAGATGCTGCCGCTCCTGGCCGGCGCCGCCGTCGCCTCGGCGTTCGCCCTCCCGCCCCTGCTGCGGCGCCGTGCCGGCCGACCGGCGTGGCGGGCCCGCTGGTGGCCGGCCCTGCCGGGATCGCTGGCCTGCGCCGGCCTGATCGCCACCGGCCCGGTGGCCGCCTGGGCCTTCCCCGTGCCCGTCTTCCCCGAGCCGACGGGCGCCTTCGCGGTCGGCACCCGGGCGGTGCAGTGGACCGACCCGCTCCGCCCCGAGAGCTTCACCGCCGATCCGGACGACCGGCGCACGGTCGTGGTCCAGCTCTGGTACCCGGCGCAGACGAGCCCCGCGGGCGTCCCTCGGGCCCAGTACCTGGGACGCACGCAGGGCGAGGCGCGGACCGTCTCCGAGGCCCTGGCCGGCGGGGTCGGCCTGCCCGGCTCCCTGGTCGACGGCGTCCCGAGGGCCCGCAGCCGCGCGGTCGTCGACGCTCCGGTGGCCGGCGGGGGAGAGCGGTTCCCGGTCGTCCTGTTCTCCCCGGGGTCGGGCGGGGTGCGGACCCAGAACACCGCCTGGGCGGAGGAGCTGGCCAGCCACGGCTACCTGGTAGCCGCCCTCGACCACCCGTACGACTCCGCCGTCGTCGTCCTCGCCGACGGCCGCACGATCCGCGCCACCACCGCCTCCTCCGGGGACCGCGACAGGGACGAGGAGCTCGCTGCCGGCTGGACCGCCGTCCGGGCCGCCGACCTCGGCTTCGTCCTCACCCAGCTGGAGCGCCTGGACCGCGGTGAGACCGCCGACCCGCTGACCGGGCGCCTGGACACCGGCCGCGCCGCGGTGGCCGGCCACTCCCTCGGCGGGGCCGCCGCCCTGCAGGCGGCCCGGCAGGACCGCCGGTTCGACGCCGTCGTCGACCTGGACGGCTACCCCCACGGCCCCACCACGCCCGCCCTCGAGCAGCCGGCGCTCGCGCTCACCCAGGAGATCACCGCCGGCACCGACCCGCGCTACCTGCCCCGGCTCACCGAGGCCCTTGAGCACAGCACCGCGACGAGCTACCGGCTCACCGTCCCCGGCGCCGGGCACCTCACCTTCATGGACGGCCCGCTCTACCTGCCGCCGGTGCCCTCGATCGTGGGCACCCTGGGCCGCACCGAGAGCCCGCGCGTCGTCGCCGCGGCCACCCTCGCCTTCCTGGACGCCAGCCTCCGAGGCCGCCCCGGCGACCCGGCCGACGCCCTGGCGGCCTACGGCAGGGTCTACACGGTCTCACCACCAGGGGCTCGGGGAACCGCGAGGCCGACCACGTGATGGGCCGAACGCGCGCTCGGGGCCGACCACGGGGTGGGCCTGGCAGTTCTCCGAGCCCTGGTAGTGCTTCGTTAGGTGGTGTCGTAGGGCAGCGGTCTTCCACGGGCCGAAGCGTTCGGGCAGGTCACGCCACTGCACCCGGTCCGCACCCGATGCAGGGTTCCATCGATCACCTGCCGGTGATCACGCCACCGGCCGCAACGACCGTTGTTGACCGGCAGGAGCGACCGGAGCCGTTCCCACTCTGCGTCCGTCAGATCACCGCGCTCCATGCTCACGCCAACGACTGAGGAGCAGGCAGTCACATCGGCAGCTCGACACCCTCACGTGGAACTGCCTCTGACCTGGAGAGGAACACCCGCCGCTGGGGCCGCTCGATCTCCGTGACGAAGACGGCGATCTCCTCTCCGGCTTCGAAGTCCTCTGACGGGCTGATGGCAGGCAGTCGGCCCTCGTACTCTCTGGAGGGGACCAGCCCGACGACTCCGTCAGCGACATGGACGAGGACACCGATGGGAAGCACCCTGTCGACCGTCCCACGCAGCTCCTGGCCTACCACGGTGCGGTCAGCGAAAGCCTGGAAGGGATCTGGCTGCAGTGCTTTCAACGACAGCCTGGCCTCGGCGTTGAAGGTGTCGAACTGAAGGAATTCACACGAAACACGCTGGCCGATCTCGACGACATCGGTGAGAGCGTCGATGTGCCGCCAGGACAGTTCGGGAACCACGATGAACCCGACGCCGGGCAGCGTCGGGTGATCGGGGCCGTCGTCCAAGGCCACGAAGACCCCGAATCGTTCGATCGCCACGACGGTGCCGGACAGGATCTCGCCGCGGTGCAGTGACTCCAGGAACGCCCAGAGTTCCGGGCTCTCAGACTGCCAATCCATGCTGGCCACCATGGCACACGGCTCAGATCGACAGCAGCCAGTTCAGCTGAACCCGCTGCGCGCAGCCACGCGCCGTCCCAACCGCCAACGCCTTGATCGACCGGACAAGTCCTACTGCAACGGTCTTTGCCGTGACGGTTGGGCAGGTGGGTCGCTGGGCTGATCGTGGGGTGGGGAATTTGCGGAGGCCCGGTCGTGGGCTGGTGAGCTGAAGACTCTGCATGAGCGGTTTCTGCACCGTTTCTCCGGGTCGGAGCCGCGGGAGTCGGCGCTTGCGTATATGCGGGGGCTGACCGCCCCGCCGAGCGGAGAACGACTGGACGCTGGCGGAGGAGGCCGGGCACGCGGCCCCGGACCGGATCCACCGGCTGCTGAACCGCATCGACTGGGACGCCGATGGGGTCCTGGACGACGTGCGGGAGTACGTGGTCGAGCACCTCGGCGACCCGGATGCGGTGCTCATCGTGGACGACACCGGGTTCCTGAAGATGGGCGACCGGTCGGCCGGGGTCCAGCGGCAGTACTCCGGCACGGCCGGGCGGACGGAGAACTGCCAGGTCGGTGTCTTCCTCGCCTATGCCGCCAGCCGCGGCCGCACCCTCATTGACCGGCGTCTCTAGCTGCCCACCTCGTGGACGGAAGACCGGGAACGGTGCCGGCAGGCCGGCATCGACGACGCGGTGGGCTTCGAGACGAAGGTGGCGATGGCCAGGTCGATGGTCCGCCGGCTGATCGGTGAGAAGATCCCGTTCGGCTGAGTGACAGCCGATGCAGCCGGCCGACGCCGATCCCGCTGCGGTCTGGCGGGCTCGGTCGGTGCGGTGGGGGAGGTCACGGGGTGGTGCTCCTTGATCCGGGATCGGTTCCCCGAACTCGTCGCGGCCGCGGAGCAACTGCCCGCGGTCTGGACCTGGACGGGGAGCTTCTGGTCTGGAACGAAGAGGCGGGCCGGCTGCGTTTCGAGGCGTTGCAGCGCCGAACCGCCGCCCGCGGCCGCAACGCCGCCGGCCTCGCCCCGCGGTGGCCGGTGTACTTCGTCGTGTTCAACGTGATGCAGCGGGACGGGCAGGAACTGCTGACCCTGCCCTACCGCGAGCGCCGCTCCCACCTGGAGGCCCTGTTCGCCGACCCGCGTCCTGACGGGCCTCGTGGGCCTTGTGCCGTCTGGTGGTCCGGAACGCGAAGGGAGCCTTCCAGGGCACCAGCCTGCTCGGAACTGGACAGCAGATCCCGGGGAAACTCGCCGAAGGTATCCCGCCAGCCGGGGGAGCCGCACCTCACGACCTCACGTACGGGTGCAGCGCGTCCGTGGTCACGTCGGGAGGGTCCTGGCCTCGTCCGTGTCCGTACGGGTGGTCAGGCGTCCGCGTGTGGCGAGGCGAGAGAGGCGGCGTTCCTCCCGGTTGGCCCAGCGTCGTACGCGGTCGGGGTCCAGCGGGGTGCCGTGGCCGACGTGCAGACGGGTGGGGTGGAGCGCGAGCATTCTGCGGAGGCTTGCGAGGTTGCCGAGTGGGTCGTCGTGGAAGGGCGGGTTGGCGGGCTTGCCGGGGATGAGTCCCATGAAGGAGTTGGCGACCAGGTCGCCGGCGACCAGGTCCCCTGTCCCGGTGATGACGGATACCGATCCGGCGGTGTGGCCGGGCGTGGGCATGATGCGGCCGGTGATGCCGAAGTCTTCGAGGTCGGTTTCCCCGCGGAGCAGAATGCCGGGCTCGATCGGCTCGACTCGGACATGCAGGTTCCTGTTGCGGTTCATGAGGCGGCCCATGGGGCCGGTGGGCAGGTACGGCAGGCGGACGCGGCCGGTTCGGTAGGGTTCGAGGTCGGCGGCGTGGCCGGCGATGGGGGCGCCGGTCAGCCGGTGCAGCTCGGCCGCAGAGCCGAAATGGTCGATGTGGCCGTGTGTGAGGACGATCAGTGCGATGTCCGCCGGGTCGACTCCGTGCGCGGCGACTTGGTCGTGGATCCTGCGGGCGCTGCCGGGTGTCCCCGCGTCGACGATGACGGGGCGCCGACCCAGCAGCAGGTAGGCGTTGACCGCGTGCCTGCCCAGGACGGGGATCGGGATGATTTTCGTGGCGGGCATGGGTGCTCCTGGGATGATTGATTGTCGCTGTCGGGGCATGCGGCCGCCAGGCCGGGCGCCTGGGGTGGGCGTGGCCTTCTGCTCGGGGTGTCCGGGTTGAGGGGCTGGTGCGGCCGGCGGCTTAGCGGAAGCGCCGGCGGTACTCGGCGGGAGTCGTCCCCAGCCGTCGCTGGAAGGACCGGTGCAGCGTTTTCACCGAGCCCAGGCCGCTGTCGGCGGCGATTTCCGGCAGGCTCAAGTCGGTTTCCTCCAGCAGCCGGCGGGCCGCTTCGAGCCGTACGGTTTCCACGTACGAGGCGGGGGTGCTCCCCGTACGTCTGACGAACGTCCGTGAGAAATGGCGGGGACTGAGATTCAGGCGGGCGGCGAGCGCTTCGGTGGAGAGCTCTTCGCGCGGGTGCTCGGCCATCCACCGGCACAGTGCTTCCACCGGGTCGTCGGGGGGAGTCCGGAGCGAGAGGGGCACACTGAACTGGCTCTGCCCGCCCGAGCGCTTGACGTACATGACCATCATGCGGGCGGTGGCGAGCGCGACGGCCTGGCCGTGGTCCTCCGCCACCATCGCGAGGGCCATGTCCATCCCCGAAGTGACCCCCGCGCAGGTCCACAGCCGCCCGGACCGGATGAAGATGGGGTCCGGATCGACGTCGACGTCCGGGTGGTCGGCGGCCAGCTGCGCGGCGGTGAGCCAGTGGGTCGTGGCCCGCCGCCCCCTCAGCAGTCCTGCGTCGGCGAGCAGGTGCGCGCCGGCGCAGATCGAGCCGATCCTTGAGGCTCGGGGTCCGCCCTGCCGCAGCCAGGCGGTGACCGTCTTGTCGATGACCGCCTCGACCCCGTTTCCGGTGTGGGTGATCGCTCCCGACACCAGCATGGTGTCGACCCTGCCCTCCACTTCCTGCAGGGTCAGGTCGGACATCAGCCGCACACCACTGGAGGTCGGTACCTCCCCTCCGGTCGCCGTCGCGATGTGGATCCGATAGCCCGGCTTCCCCGATTCCGCGAGCACCCGGGACGCCACGGAGAACACCTCGGTGGGTCCCGTGACGTCGAGCAGCTCGACGCCGGGGAACGCAATGATGACGACTCTTCGCGGTGAGGGCATGTACTGATCATTGGCGTCATGGCTCGTGTCCGCAATGACGAGGTTGTCTCAGATCCGGCCATCGCGGAGGCCGGGCGCTGTCGCAGCGGGAACTTCTGGCGGGCGGCGGGACCGGTGGCTTTCCGCGGGGCGAGTGAAGCGGGCGGGCGGCGTACGCGTCCTTCTGCCGGGTCCCTGCGTCCGCTGAGCGGCGCCTGCCTCAAGCGCGTCGGCGGGCTCCAACCCGGCCTACCAGCGGCCCCCGCATCTGCTGACGGAGGACGTATGGCGATGGGGCGGGCGCCAGGAGAGGGGTTGTCCCGACTCTGCTTCACGCGGGTCGGAGTCCGTCTTCTCAGGATTGGAAAGGCGGCTTCTCGCCCGTCCGGGGCCTCTGCAGCCGGGCCGCGAGTTCCCCGGGCAGGGCGTCGCGGTTTGCCGGGGTGAGGTGGATGACCTCGATGTCGGGTCGACGCTTGAGGGCGTCGGTGAACGGATCGCGGTGCGCGTGGACCGTGGCGACGACGTCGGTGTCTGTGGCGAGCAGGGTGATGACCGCGTCCCGGAACGCCTCGCACGCCAGTTCCATCCGCCCCAGCTCGTCGAGGAGCACCAGCCGCCCCTTCGTCTCGTCGCTTGCCGCCGGCCGGATCGATGGCAGCGCTAGGCGTTCCATGACGCCCAGGTCGACGCCGTATTTCCCCACCCGCGGCGGGCCGGGGAGGTCGACATGGGCGAGTACCTCCCGCCAGCCCGCCAGTGTCTCCAGGGCGAAGCCGACTCGATGGCCGGACTGCCGGATCTCCTCCGTGGTGAAGCCGGTGGCCGTGCGTGCGGGCAGCAGCTCGACCAGCCGGCGCAGAGCGGTCGTCTTGCCCGAGCCAGGGCGGCCTTCGAGCAGGATCCTTGTCGGCACAGTGCCATCCTGCCCTCGTTCCTGGAGGCGGGCCGTGTGGGCTCGGCCGTACGGGGGTTTTGGCGTGCGGACCGGTGCCGGCGCCGCCGTACGCGGGTATGGCGGCGCGCATGAGCGGAATTGAACTCAGCAGCACCGCGTTCGACGACACAACGGTGATCCCCCGTCGGTACAGCGGGGAGGGAGAGAACATCTCACCACCCCTGACCTGGTCGGGGGTGCCAGACGAGGCGACGGAGCTGGTGCTCCTGTGCGAGGACCCCGACGCGCCGGGGCCGACCTTCCTGCACTGGCTGGTGACCGGCATCGATCCGGACACGACCGGGGTGGCGGAGGACCAGAAGCCCCGGGGTGGCCTGCCGTGGCCCAACGGCTTCGGGCGCATGGGCTGGGGAGGGCCCATGCCCCCACCGGGGCACGGGCCGCACCGGTACTTCTTCCACCTGTACGCCCTGTCCGAGCCGCTGCCGCTGCACGACCGCCCCGGCGTCGAGGACGTACACCGTGCCCTGAAGGGCCGGGAGCTGGCCTCCGGAACCCTGGTCGGGACGTACGAGCGCTGAGCGTGTCACCGCTGGTCGTAACGGGCAGCGGTGCCGTGCACTTCTTGCAGGAGCCGGGCCGGGCGGTGCGGTGGCTGCGACACTCCTCAGCCCGGAGTCTTTGGTCCCGCCCAACCGGCGGGACTACCTCGCCGCCTACGACGCCCGCGGGCTGCGGCTTCAGGCCTCGGTCCGGATCGCGCCGGAGCTGATCGCCGAGTCGTCCGACCGCCTGGACCGGGGTCTGGTCCGCGCCGTCGGGTCCTCGGCAGGTACGCCGGACGCCGACGGCTGGGTGACGGCGAGCGTGCCGCTGGAGTCGGTCGGCCTGGCGGTACCGATGCTGCTGTCGCTGGGCGCGGACGTCGAGGTCCTCGCCCCCGAGGAGCTGCGCCGTGCGAGGGCAGCGACGGCCGCGGTCGTGCTCGACCGGTACCGCGGGGCAGGCTCATGCCACCGGCCGGAGGCCGATGTCCTCAGCAGCAGTCCGGCGGACACGGTGGCCAGCAGCGAAACGGCGGCGAGTACAGCGAAGCCGTAGCGGGTGCTGCTGTGGTCGGTGACCGTTGCCACCAGCAACATAGCCCCGACCGTGGCGGCCAGCCCGCCGCCGTTCGCGAGCCCGAAGACCCTGCCCACCGTGGCCTCGTCGGCCGACGCCATCAACATGGTCCGGGAGGCGATCCTGGCCTGCCCGAACACGAAAGCGCCCAGCGGTACGCCGATGAAGTAGCCGACGATCCCGAACTGGCTCTGCAGCACCAGGCCCACGGCACAGAGCAGGAAGCCCACGACGGCGATGCGAAGGTCCGGATGGCGCTTGCCGACGATCCGGTAGGCGCCTGTGGCCGCCAGGAAGCCGAGGCACCCAAGGGCATCGACGACGCCGAACGTGCCGGCACCCAGGTGGAGTTCACCGATGACGGCGGTGGGCAGCAGCGCGTTGAACACCGTGACGACCACGCCGCCCTGCGCGTAGAGCAGGATGAGACGCCGTACCCTCAGCGGCCGTCGAGCAGCTGCCGGCACCGGTGTCGGCAGCGTGGTGCCGGGGGCTGTAGGGGGCCGGTCCCGGCGCCGCCCGATCGCGACGACGCAGAGTGCCGACACGACGAAGGTACCGGCGTTGAACACCAGCAGCGGGACGGCACCCAGCGTCTGGACGCTCAGGCCGCCGACCGTCGCCGACAGCAGCATGCCCGCCTGTGTCCCCATCTCATGGCGGGCGTTGAACCGCCCCAGTCGATCGGCCGGGATCCGCTCCTTGATCAGTGCGGCGCTGACCGGGACGAACAGCGCACCGACGACGGCCAGCACGAGATTGGCGGTGTAGATCCCCGGCCCCCGGGCGCCACCGCAGACCAGCCACACGGGCAGCGCGAAGGCCACAGCCGCACTGACGGCATCGCAGCCAATCCACAGGACCCGGCGGTCGCAACGGTCCGCCAGGCGTCCGAAGAAGGCAGAGAGCAGCGCCTGCGGGCCGGCGACGGCAATGAAGAGCCAGCCGACGGCCATCATGGTCTGCTGCTCGCCGATCACGAGCAGCGCACCGACGATGAGTTGGACGTTATTGCCGAGGGCGGTGGCGAAGGCAGCGGAAACGAGCAGCCGCTCGATCCGGCGCGGGTGGGAGCCGAAGATCATGACGCCAGTCTCGGCATTGTTCACTGACATCCTCTGTCAGTAGAGTTTTCGGCGGCACCGCGACCAGGCGGCAGGCGGGCCGTCTGACGACGGAATCGCCCCCACACCACTCGGTCATCAAGTCGGCGACCGGCCCGGCTGGTGGAACTCTCCACAACGGCTCTCGGAGCGATCCGCGGCCACATCGTTCCGGGCACGCGCCTGTCCGCCGATCCTGGTGGAAGGCCGTGCACACGACCTCCTTGCTGCGGCAGAGGGCGACCGGCAGGGCGACCGGGACGGCGAGCCGGGCCGGTAGTCATCGAGCCCCGCCGAATCGGTGGCGCGGAGGTACGGTGGCCTGCCCTGCGCGTTCAACCAGGCCGTTGGGCTCCAAGAAGCCATCACGTTGTGGGTGAGAACTCGCTGCCGGGCGCCTGGGCGAGGCGGCCGGGGAGTGGCAGAGCGGCCACTACGCGAGGGCCGGCCTGGCCCTGCTCGGTACGCGTGGCTGCACAGGTGAGACCTGACATCACATGCCGACGTTTTCGGCGTCAGCCGACGCCCGGCAAGAGCTGGAATGTCGGTGGGGAGTAGCAGCGGCCCGGAATACGCTGACCGTATGCGACGCGCCGCGTGGCTCCGTGGCCACCCCCGCCTTGACGATCTTCGGCTCGAAGGATCCGCCGCGGTCGTGCGGCACGGACAGCTCGACCGGGCCGACGTCGGTCAAGACGGTGGTCTTCACGCGGGTGCCCTTGCGGCCGTTGTCGCCGTTCTTCCCGGCCGGGGCGTACTTGTCATAGCCGAGGTGGTCGGTGATCTCGCCCTCCAGGGCGGACTGCTGCAGCAGCCGCTTCGTCAGCTGCTGCAGCAGTTCGCCCTCTCCGGTCAGTTGCAGGCCTCGGCCTCTGCGCGGCAGTCGACCTGGGCCACACGGGCCAACCGGTGAGCACCCGGAACTCCTACCGCGGGGCCTTCGTGGTAGTCAGCCACGACGAACGGTTCCTGTACGAGATCCGGCTGAACCGGTGGCTGCGGCCGAAGACGATGAGCTGACGGAAACTTGAGCCCCTGAGGTATGGGCGTACGTGCGACCCGCCCCGTGCCCTCTGCCCATGCCCCGCTCCTACGGGCACCCGGCCCGCTCCGGCCGCGGCGTGTTCCGCGGCCTCGCATCTCCGGTCGTGCCCACACCGGATGAGGACTGCCCCTCCGGGGGAGCGGTTGTCCTACCGAGGCGCTACAGTGTGCGCCGCGGTCGAGACGGCTGACTACCGTGCTCCTGGGCCAGGGCCTGCCGCAGCACCTCTTGACCTTCCGTCGGGGTGTACGGGGGCCGGCGCCCGGCTGTTGCGGCGCGTCCCCGTTCGGAAACCGAGAAACAGCCAGGAGATCCATGAGAAAGAGAGCGCGGAGAGCGAGCATGCTCGCCGCCGCCACCGCCGTCGCGGCCACGGGCATGTTCCTGGCCGCACCGAACGCCAGCGCGGGCACGTCCGACGTGGCTAACCCCGGCTTCGAGAGCGGCAACGCGTCCTGGAACGAGAAGGTGACCCCGTTCGCCGGGCATCCCATCAACAACTCCTCCGCATGGCCGGCACGCTCGGGCACCGGCAAGGCGGAGCTGGGCGGCCAGGGCATGACCGGGATGAGTCGGATCTCGCAGCAGGTCACGGTCCCGGCATACCGGGTTCCGGTGCTGTCGTTCTGGGTGCGTAGCGACGTGGTCCACGGCGGGACGAGCGGCTTCGGCTTCCGCCAGTTGATCGTGGAGGCCACGGCGGAGGACGGAACGCCTTATGAGCTGCACGACCGCATGAACAAGGGTGGGACGAACGGTTCTTACGAGCAGGTGACGGTCACGCTGCCGGACGCCGCCTTCTACCGGTCTTCCCCGCAGAAGGTGAACATCAGCTTCATGGTGGTCGAGGACGCGGCGAACCGGATGCCGTTCCTGATCGATGACGTGAGCATGGAATACCGCTTCAAGAAGATCGACCGTCCGGTAGTCATTCCCGGCGGCATCTTCCGCCCCATCGGGGGCTGATCCTTCCCGCAGGTCAGGGTGGCGCGGCCCGAGTCCCACCTCGTGGCCGCGCCGCGATGCCGCGTGTGTCCGCCCATCGGTCGGCCTCCGGAGTGCACAACGCAACAGACGGACCATCACGCGGCCTACGCAGCCAGCGTGGTGCACGACCCACCTGGGACCCGTCGCTCACATGGCGGGAGGCGGGTAATCCGTGGCGACGCATCCCTCTTGGAGGCGGACGACGGTGTGGCCCTCCTCGGGCGGCTCGTAGCCGGGCACGCAGTACAGGTAGAGCAGACCTGCCTCCAGCAGCTTCTTCTCGCATACCTGGTCGGTCTGCACGCCGAAGTCCCGGCCGATCATCATCGGCCGCTTCCGTCGCTCGTCAGCGTCCGGGGACGCCCGGCCCCGCAGGAAACTCCGCATGTCCGAGGCGCGGAAGAAGTCCGTCCCGTACGTCACCTCCTCCGTCCCGCACGACCCGGCCCCGTCGATGCCGCCCATGCGCTGCTGGAAGCTTCGCGAGCTTCTGGGGAGACCGGCAGCAGTTGCGCGATCAGGACGGGTACGACCAGCACCGGCGTGTCGGGCAGCCACGGGCCGCGCCTGAGCCTGCAGGAAGATTCATGTGCACCACAGCGGGCGGCGCCGCCTCCTGGACCAGCACCATGACGGCGACCGAGGTCATCGGAGCTGGCGTCCGAGGCGATGTCGCGGCGCTGCCAACGACTTCAGGCCCTCGGCCATCAGCCGAACCACACCACCAGGCGGACGTTCGTGTCCCCGTGCACCGCCGCGAGCCCGCCCATCGTCGCCCACACCGGTCCCCAGCGGTCGCCGTCCGGCGGGGCGAACATTCGGGGTGTGAGGACCACGGGGCGGTACACCGCCCCGTTCAGGTGCACCTCGCCGCCCTCCGGCCACTCCGGCGGCATCAGATACTCGCCGAAGAGCTCCTCCGCGGCGTCAAGAACCTCGAGCGGAGTCCAGCGCACGTCGTCCAGGACGAGTTCGCCGTCCGGGCCCGGCCACCACTCGCCGATGTGCATCCAGGCGGGACCGTCGGCGAGGGCCCCGTCCCAGTCGACCGCCGCGACCTCGGCCCAGGTGGCGTACGAGTGGCTGTGGTTCACTTCGTCGTCCGGGACGTCGTCCGAGGCGTCGTCCGGCTTGCCCCGCTGGTCGAACAGCGCCCGTCCGTGTTCCAGGCCAAGGCCCCCGCCGTAGCCGAAGAGACACTCCCGGGCGTAGCGGTCGCGTACGAGCGCGCAGTCCGGCAACCAGTCGCGGGTCTCCCAGCGGCCGTCGGCCTTGCGCACTTCGATCAGACCTTCGATGTCAGTCCCCACGGGGGCGATCCTAGTTTCCCGCCACCTCCAACAGCCCCGCGGCATCGGAGCGTCAGGCCGTGGTTCCGCACGTCATCGAGACGTCTGGCGATCCACAGGCCCTTGACCAGAGACACACAACAGACCCTCCCCGCCGCCGTCCAACCATCCACCCTGCGTGGCCGGTGCCGGCGCAGGCGCCCTCCAAACCTGGCCGGCGGGCCTGCGGGTGCCGCTGCGACTGGGTCGGTTGGGGGCGGTCGCCGGCGCCGCGCAGGATCCCGAGCCAGGCTCCGGCGCCGCCCGGCGCCCTGGCCGCGCTGATCGGCAGGGCGAGCCGCACAACACGCCTGGCCCGTACAAGACCGGCAACCCCGGTCTCGCCTCCCACGACCGACTGCCGTACTGCGTGGTGCGCCATCCGGGCACGTCCCGCCCGGACAATGGCGACCTTCGACGGCTTCGTGTGGAGCGCGCCCGTCCAAGCGATCGACACGGCCGCCGTCACCTCCGGGGCCGGGATGACGGCCCGCAACGGCAAGGACCACTTCGCGACACGCTCCGGCACGACGCCCCCCCACCCGGTCCGTCGACTTCACCGGCGAGGTCGCCGACCTCCGCGGCGGGTATCCGACCGAGTCGGCATTCCCCGCTGCGGCTTGACCTCAACCGCGGTCGAGGTCCGAGAGTGATCACGTGATCGGGGCCTGCCGACGGCCCTGCTGGAGCGCGGAGAACGCGCACAAGAGGGGGAACGCCATCATGAAGGCTGTGCAGGTGGACGCGTACGGCGGTCCGGAGGTGCTGGTCCCGGTGGAGCTGCCGGATCCGGTCCCCGCGGCGGGCGAGGTCGTGGTCCGGGCCGAGGCCGTAGACACGATCTTCGTGGAGACCCAGATCCGGGGCGGCTGGGGCGACCGGTTCGCCATCCGCCCGCCGTACGTGCCCGGGGGCGCGGCGGCGGGAACGGTGGTCGCGGTCGGCGAGGGCGTCGACGAGGGCTGGCTGGGCCGCCGGGCCCTCGCAGCGGCGGGCACCCTCGGCACGTACGCGGAGCTCGTCCGCGTGCCGCTGGAGCGGCTGGTCGCCGTACCGGACGGGCTCGGGACGGCAGAGGCGGCCGCGCTCGGGCACGTCGGGGTGACGGGCGCCGGCATCGCCGCGGCGGCCGGGATCACGGCCGGCACCCGCGTGTTGGTCCTGGGCGCGGCCGGCGGGATGGGAACGCTGCTGGTGCAGCTCGCGGTCGCGGCGGGGGCCGAGGTCATCGGCGCGGCGCGGGGCGCGCAGAAGCTGGAGCTGGTGCGGAGGCTGGGCGCGCACAGGGTGGTGGACTACACGCAGGAGGGCTGGACCGGGCTGGTCGGCGGGCCGGTGGACCTGTTGCTGGACGGGGTCGGCGGGCAGCTGGGCCGGGCCGCGTTCGCCCTGGTCCGTGACGGCGGCCGGGTCTCGGCGCACGGTGCGCCGAGCGGCGGCTTCGCCGAGCCGGACGCGCAGGAGGCCGAGCGCCGCGGGATCACCGTCACCGGCATCCGGGAGGTGCAGTTCGGGCCGGAGCAGGTGCGGCGGTTGGCCGCGTTCGCGCTGGGCGAGGCGGCGGCGGGGAGGCTGCGGCCGGTGATCGCCCGGACGTTCCCGCTCGACCGGGCGGCCGATGCGCACCGGGCGATCGAGGCCCGCGAGATCCCGGGCAAGGCGCTGCTGGTCCCGTGACGGGGTGCGGACCGCCGAACCGACTCGTTCCAGGTCCGTGCCGCTGCCCACCAGTCGGGGCATGCAGCGGACAGCGGCAGGCCGGACGGGGCTCGTGGGGCGGAGGCGGCCCGGGCGACGGCTGTCCGGCCGAGAAGGGCCGCAGCGGCGGTCAACGCGACGAAGGCGGAACCCAGGCGGAACCCAGACGGATCCCAGGCGGAAGCCAGGCGGAACGCGGAGGTGCGGATCCCGCCGGCCCGGCCCCGCCGCCACGCCCCGTGCAGGGGCGGTCGCGGATGCCACGCCCAGTTCGGCTCAAGGTCGGCGGGGCGGGGAGCGCCTTCAGGGCGGCCCGCCGTTCCTCTGCTCCGTTCCGGCTCATCGCTCGCCCGTCCGGGCTGTCCGCCCGTCCGTACGGATCACGCCGGGAAGCCGACGGCCGTTGCCCGTGGTCGGCTTGGCTCGGCTGGTTTGCGGTCTGTGACGGCCGGCCGTACACCGTGGAAGAAGGAGTCCCTGATGTCTCGTCGGCATGTCCAGGCTGTCCTCGGTCTCGTGGCGGGCGCGCTCGCGGCGGTCCCCGTTCCGGTCGCTCACGCCGCCCCGGTGCAGGTGCCCTGCTCGGTTCCGGATCTCGTCGCGGCGATCAACGCGGCGAACGGTTCGCCAGGACCTGACAGGCTCCGATTGGCGCGCAGGTGCACGTACAAGCTGACATCGCCGGACCCGGTGAACCCCGGCAACGGGCTGCCGGTGATCACCAGCGAGATCGCCATCGACGGGCGCGGCGCCACGATCGAGCGGGACGAGCACGGGAGCAAGACTGCGAAGTTCCGTATCCTCTTCGTCGGTCCGACGGGCAACCTCACTCTCACCCGCACGACCATCAGCGGCGGCTTCGCCACCGACTGTCCTGCCTTCCCCGACCCACCCGGCCTGGCCTGCGGCGGTGGCATCTCCAACGCCGGGACGATGCGGGTGAACCGCAGCAGGTTCATCGGGAACACGGCCCGGTCCGACCTGTTCGCCCAGGGCGGCGCCATCGACAACCCCGGCACCGGCAGCGTGAGCGATACCGAGGTGACCGGAAACCATGTGATCTACAGCGGGAGCGGAGTCGGCGGCCTCGCCGCGGGCGGCGCCATCGCGAACGACGGTCCGCTGACGATTACCGGCTCCCGGCTGACCGGGAACACCGCGACCGTCACGGCGGACACCGAGAGCGTCGCCTTCGGGGCAGCCGTCATCAGCTTCGCCCGGACCACCATCGAGAACACGACCATCAGCAACAACCGCTCCTTCGCCCCGGGCGGCATCGCGCGTGCCGCCGTCTCCAACGGCATCCCGGAGCCCGACAGACTGACCGTGACCGGCGGCGCCATCAGCGACAACACATCGGACGCTCCGCGCGGCCTCGCCCAGGGCGGGGGCGTCGCGAACAACGCCCTGATGACCGTGACCCATGTGAAGATCAGCGGCAACCGGGCGGTCGCCGAGAACGGCACCGCGCGCGGCGGCGGCCTCCGCGTGGGCCCCTTCGGCACGCTCGACCTGACCGACAGCCACATCACGGGCAACGCGGCCAGCGCACCGAACGGCACGGCTCAGGGCGGTGGCCTCGACAATCCCGACGGCGGGACCCTGACGGCCAGGCGCAACAAGATCCTGCGCAACACCGCCACCACGAAGGGCGGCACCGCGCGCGGCGGCGGCCTCTACCACGCCGGGGGATCCACCGGACGGGGCACCACCAGGCTGGAACGGAACACCATTTCGCACAACCGGGCGGGGGACGGCGGCGGCATCTTCAAGGCATCCGGCATCCTCACCCTGGGCGGCGACGACATCCGCGACAACTCCCCGAACAACTGCAGCCCGGCCGGCACGGTCCCGGGATGCACCGGCTGACGGTCCACGAGGCACCGCATGCCGCCGCGGCCGACCGGCCGCGCCCGAGCCCTCCGGCGGTCTTCCGGGCCGCCGGGGTCCGCCGGGGCATCAAGGCGGGTGGGGGCTGGGCCCCGGCGAGATCACCCAGCGGGCCATTGAGGGCGCGCAGGGCGAGCGGGTCAGAGCTGCCGGGGGCGCGGAGGAGGCGTCGTCGGGTGACGCCGCTGCCCCGGAGCCAGCGCAGACGGTGCTGGCATCGGCGGCGGACTGGAGCGGCTTGAGCACCTGCCGGATCCTACGTGCCCGAGTTTGGGCGTAGAGACGCATCGGCGTGCTCCTGGTTTCGTGAGGGGCCGCGAAGCAAGCCGGCTTCGGCCGGGCTGGTGGGGCGGTCGTGACGAAGGGCCCGGCCGGTCGCTTCTTGCGCGCCCGCCACCGATAAGACCTGCCGGTCTTGGTTGGGTCGGCGGAGGGGCTGCGGCGCCGGCCATGGTGAGGCTCCCGATCACGGCAGCCATGACGGCAACGTCACGCAGCTTGCGCATCGCATCCCGTTTTTTCGTCTGAGCCAAGCGGCCGATGGTGACTGAGACATCAGGGGTGGCTGCCGTGCGTGACGATGGCCGCCTTTGCGCCGCCGCGATACGCCGCCCCGGCACCGCAACCGCTCCGCTCGTCGGAGTGGTCCGGCCGAGGGGGGGCGCAGCCGTTCGCAGACGGGCGCTCAAGCCGCTCCTCGGGCGGCGAAGAACCAGGGCACGGGCAGGTGAACCAGGCGAACGTCAACCAGGATGACGTAGGTCCGGATGATGTACGTCCACGTGCAAGGTGTGCCGATCGAGCATCGGGTCCGGTCGCGGAGGGCGCTTGTAGGCGCAGAGCCAGGAATCACCGGCCTCGGCGCAGTCGCTTCCGAGGGGCTCGGAACCGGGGGCGAGACACGTCGGGCGTTGTTCCAGCCGCCGCCGTGGAAGTTTTCCACGACTGCGGCCGGGGCGGCGAAGCTCCTCCAGCCGACGGGAACGGCCCAAGGGGTCAGACGCCTGCTCCAGGCTGTGCTCCACCCGGAGCGCCCTCTGTAGTCTCGCCGCTCGGCCGCGTTCCGCTGGCCGCGGCGGCGGCGCCGGCCACGAAGGTGTTGTGTGCTTCGACGGGAGTCATGACGTCACTCTTGTCGGCACGCACTCCCGGCGTACTCCCCTCGGGGGTGCTCGGACGTCGCCCGATTTCGATCTTGCGGCGGTGCAGCTGCGTGGCCCTGGGAACGGTCACGGTGAGGACGCCGTCGTCGAGGTGGGCATCGCAACGTTCGCGGTCGGCTCCGGAGGGCAGAGCGGTGCGGTACGTGAAGCCGCCCTTTCGGCGGGTGAGCACGTTGTCGCGGTGTTGTCGGGACAGCTCGCCCCGGATGATCAGTTCGTCGCCCTCCACTTCGATGTCGATGTCCTCGGCCGGGTAGCCCGGCAGCTCGATCTTGAGGGTGTAGGAGGTGTCGCTCTTCTCCTCCTCGGCCATGGGAAGCCATGCTCCGCCGCCCCTGGGTGTGGCCGCGGCCTGTTCCAGGAACCTGCCCATCTGCTCCCTCGTCTTGTCGAAGTCCTTGAGCGGGTGCAGCGCTCGAAGTACTCCACCAGAACCGCTTCCGCGGCGTCGTATCGGCAGGACCATCCCCTTCACCTCCCGTTTTGGGTCCGGCGCCGGGAGTGCCTCCCGTACAGGGCGACTAACCGCGTCATCAGCCGCTAAACCATCGCGACCTGCGAAGAGACGGCACGGCCGCCGCGGGCAGGCGGGACGGGCACCGGGCGGGGCGGGGGAGGGGGCGTAAGGAGGGCGAGGCCTCCACGCTGAAGCAGGGCGTTTCGGAGGACTGGCCGACGACCGGTGCTGTCCTCCTCCTTACGCTCCTCCTCTCCGTACGCTCCGGACCCGGCCCCGAACCGGACCGGCCGGTGCCGGGGTCGGCTCCGGGCGACTGCCCCGCGCCCGAACCACGTCCTCGCCGCCACGGGCGTCGCCCACCCGGCACTCGGGCGTCCGGCCGAGGCCACGGCAGCACTCCGGGCAGCGTGGGAGGCCGCGTCGGCCATGGAGGACCCGCGCCAGGCGCTAGCCTGCCCGACCTCGCCTGGGCTCAGTGGACCGCCGGACGGTGCCGGCAGGCGGCCGACACGGAGGCCCCCGGGCGGACTGCGCGACCATCCGAGAAGATCCGGCAGTGGTACCCCAGTACCCGGGAGCACCGCCGCATTCGGCGTGGACCCCGCATCCCCGCCGTGGCGGAGAATCGGCAGCAGAACCTCGGCGGCCTGGCAAGGGGCGCATGGCCGTGGCACCGGGCGCGGCTGGGGCGTCGAGGTCCGCGGAGCCTCTTGGGGTTGCACCGACGGGCGGCACGCTCATCCCGTGCCGCCTGTGCTCGTGCGAGGAGTACGGCTCAGAGATCATTTACGGGACAGGCCTTGGCCGGTTGCGAAAGTGGATCTACGCTCGTGCGCGACGTCGCGCGCTCAGCGTAGGATTTCGAGCCGCACCCTCTCGTTCGGCGTTGCGATGTCCCAGAAACGAGCGGTGCCCCGCGCGTTGCTGTAAACGCCCGTACCGCCGGTAATGGCCATGTCGAGGGGACCCGCGTCCTTCGTCCACAACGACTGCATCGTCAAAGACCCCTGCGCGATTTCCATCGTGATCAGGCACTGCGACATGAGTTCTTCGCCCTTCACATGAATGACCTGACAGGTTCCGCCGCCGCGTCCGACATCGTGCCCGTCCTTTACGGCAGTGCCGGAGTAGACGTCCATGTCGCCCAAGCTCCGCCCTGCGGGGCCGAGATCGACAGCCGTGTACTGATCGTTCCGTACCTGGAGTTCGAGGACCTCGACACCCCCTCGTTTCGGCGGTCCGGCCTGTGCGCTGTCAACGGCCACGGCCCCGACGGCGACTGCGGCGAGCGATGCGGCGGCAAATTTCATGAGCATCGCTCGTCTGCGTGGACTCCGTAGTTCCCCCCGATGTCCTGCAACGGAAGTGGACGCCGAACTCGTGGTGACCATGGTGGAATGCTCCTCACTGTGATTTCCTCGTGCGAACGCCTTCGTCGTCGCCCGCCGAGCTGGGCCGACGAGCCGGTTGGGGATCAGGCGGGCTGGTCCTTGTCGGAGGGGAGCCAGACACGCATGGTCGCCGGGTCGATCGGAATCGAGATGTGCTCGTGGGTGATCGACCACGTGCCGTTCGACCGCCGGAGGCAGACGCTCTCGCGTACCCATATCGACGCCTGTAGGCCGCCCTTGCGCTCTCCCGAGTCCAGGTGGAGCATGTGCGCGAAGGCGGTGTCCCCGCTGGTCGCGAGGGTGAGGTCGTGCGTCTCCAGGCTGATGGGGCCGACGTATCCGTCGAACCAGCGCAGGAAGTTGCGGCGGATCTCGTCGGTTCCGGTGAACCGCAGCGGGGGGACGACGTCGTAGTAGACGGCGTCGGCGGTGTAGAAGGACATGAGCCGGTCGATGTCCTTCGTCTGCTGGGCGTCGGCGCGGCTCGCCAGGAGCGCCCGGATCTCGGACTCGTGGGTGGTCATCGCGTACTCCTTCGGTAGGGAAGTGCTCTGCGGGACGGAATCAGGCGGCCCGCGCCAGGGTGTGCACATCGCCGCTGGCGGTGTCGGGGATGACTGCGACGTTCACGGGATCCATGCCGGTGCACCTCCGTTTGCTTTCCTTCCCGTGCCGCTACCAGTACGACGAAACGGCCCGGCGAAATGTGAGGCGGGGCGCCGATCCCACGTGTTCGCGGTCGCGCGTCAGGTGACTGCCAAGAGCAACGTCAGCACCCGTTCGTAGGCCGACGTCCGCTCCCGTGGCGTTCGACGTACGCTCCCACCCGCAACGCACAACTGAGCATGGGTGGCCGTACGTGGTGGCCTCCAGCGCGCCCGGCATGCTGGAGGCCGTCGCGGTGTTCCAGCCGTGGCCCGCGGGGGAGAGTGGGGCCACCGGAGTCACGAGGGCGGAGCGGGCGGTCGGTGACTCTGAAAGAGAGGACTGGTGAGAGGAGACCCCGTGATGTTGCGGCCGCCGGGGGAGTCGATCGATCTGGAAGCCCGGTAGAGCGACGTCGACCGTGCCGATCCGCAGTTCGTGTGCCCGGTTGATGACGGCGCCACCTGCGGCCTCGGTCAGGTCGTAGCCCTCCAGTACGCGTACGCCGACTCCGTCGAAGAAGTAGCCGAGCTCGGGAGCAAGGGGCGCGCTGGCGAAGGACGGCGGCGAGCCTGATCGAAACGTCCCAAGCGCGAGGACGGGTCTGCAGCCGGCCCGCCCGGTCTGTGCCGGTGTCGGCAGAGCGGTCCCGGCGGAGCCGCATGTCTTGGAGTCGGGGGTCGGCCGGCCTCAGCACCCACGTCGCGACGGCGAAGGCCAGGAACATCAGCGGCGGCCCCGACGGGGCAAGACCGTCGCCCAGTGCCAGATGGGACACCACGGCACCTGACCACATGCAAAGACACCCGCGTACCCGCGTACGCCCATTCCTTGATCAGCCGGAATCCAGGCACGACGTCGTTACGACCGCACCGAAGGGACACGCGCCCAGGATGTAGGCGGGGTAGTCCGGGTAGCCGAGGTGCTCCAACTGGGCTTCGATCCAGTCGATCGTCGCAAGGTTCCACGCCGATCCGGCAATCAACTGGAAGCCGCGAAGATGGCGCAAGATGGCCGGAGCGGGCCCCTCCGGACGGTTGCTCGGCGGGGTCCGGTCCGCGGCCACGGCCGCGGCCTGACGATTATTCCTGTTCAGTGAGGGCGCGGGTGGCTTCCCGCTGTGTCTGTGCGGAGCGGTGGAGGAAGTCGAGGATCACGGCGAGCTCCGTGTCCGAGTACTGCGCGTACAGATCGGCCAGCTGAGCCGCGAAGGCGGCGAAGAGGGGCTCGAATCGCTCCTCGATGCCCGGAACGGTCTCGACGTTGACCCGCCTGCCGTCCTGCCGACTCCGCACTCTGCGGGCGAACCCCTTCCGCTCCAGCCGGTCGATCAGCCCGGTCACGGACGCAGGCGCCAAACCGGTGAGTTCTCCCAGGTCGCCCGCGCTGAGGGCGCCGGACCGCTGGAGCAGGTCGAGTGTCTTCTCCTCGACCGGGCTGAGGCCCATCCGGGCGCTGATCGCCGCGTGGTACATGACGGCCGCGTTGCTGTGCGCCCGTCCTGCTTCCCCGAGTCGGGTCAGGAGTTCTTCCCTTGACGGTCCCATGTCCGCTCCCTAATATTTCGTTCGGCCGAACGAAATATATCAGTGAAGGGGAACCGGTATGGGCGCCCACGAGAGGGAGATTCACGAGCTCTTCGCGGAGTACTGCAGGACCTGGACCGAGGGTGACTCGGCCGGATTCGGCCAACTGTTCACGAAGGACGCCGACTACGTCTCCTACGACGGCAGTTGGGCAGCCGGCGTCACACGGCTGCAGGACAACCACGACAAGCTGTTCCGTGGCGTGATCGCCGGATCGGCGATGGTCGGTGAGATCGAATCGCTGCGGTTCCTCACCGACTCCGTGGCCGTGCTGGTGGGCAATGGCTCGGTTCTCATGCCCTGGCGCAGCAACCTGCCGAAGCGACGGCTGTCGCGGCAGATCATCGTCTGTGTTCGCACCCCGGCGGGCTGGCGGATAGCGGCGATCCAGAACGGCAGGCAGCGACCGGTGACCATCCCGGAGCCCGACTCGATGCCATCGAGGATGTCGCAGGCGATGACCCGGCTGGCCCAGCGCATCGGCATCGGCAGGGCGCGCGAGGTCACACTGCCGTGACGACGTCGGCCAGCAGCCCACCTGCGTCGCCTGGCCCGCGCCCCGCCCCCGCCCTGGTCTCCTTGTCGAAAGCCAGGTCTGGCGATCCTGAGCGCCGCGTCCCGACGGGATCGCCTACCCAGCGGCGAAGGCGAACCACTGTCCACGGAATACTGCACACCCGGCCCAGGGGCGAGGGCCGTACGGGGCGGTGTGACATGGGCGTACGGCACCGGACCGGTGCCTGGCTGTACGGGCCGGGTGCGGACGGCTCGCCGGCCGGGAGGTTCGGGGGATCGGCTGAATGTCGGGCGGGTGCCCGGCGGCTTTCCCTCCAGTTGGGGCCGTTCCGTGGCCGGGGCTGGAGGTCCGCCTGCCTCTGCTGATCGGCCTGTTCGGCTTCGCCGCTCAGTCGGTGGTCATCGTGCACAAGGCGATGAGCCTGGTCGTGGTCCTGGTTGCGCTCCCGGCCCGGCTGGCGGCGGTCCCGGCCGCAGGGGTGGCAGCGCGCTGGCCGGTCGAGGCCACCTGCTGGGCGGCAGCCTGCTCGGTGCCCGGGCGGGCGCGACACGGGCGGTGCGGATGCGCTCAGCCACCCTTCACAAGGTGTCGGCCGCTCTGATGGTGCTCATGGCGGCCGCGTTGGCGGTCACCCACACCATCACGCCGAGCGCGCTCGCGCCGCCGGTGTGAGCAATGACGATTTCGACGAGGCCATCGACGTGGCTGTCGATATAGCGCCCAGAACACGAGAGCCCGGTCCCGCCCAGTTCCTCGGGCGTAACAAACCAAGGTGGGGGCGTACGTGATGCGGGCGTGGGGGTAGCCGGCCGCCTCTCACCCCCCGCAGGGCAGAAGGCTCTGGCCGACGGCAACGAGCTGCCGCCCCGCCCGAAGGCCAGCACAGGCGCTAAGGCCGTGAAGCCGGGTTCGGCCCGCATGCCGTCGCGGTGACCTCACGATCCTCCCCCTACACCGACAAGGTCTTCGCCGGCGGCCGTGAGTACCTGACCGACTGGCAGGTGGAGGTGAACCACGCCATCGAGGAGACCGGCCTGAGCTTCAACACCGACGCCGTCCTCGTCGTTCCGACCAAGATCAGCGAGGTCCGCCTCTTCGAGATCGACAACGGCAGCCTGTCCCAGGCCCGCCTCGCCAAGGAGGTCTGGGACAAGAGCGCTACGCCGGGCAGCGTGTCTGGCAGTCAGCCCGCGGCACCATAGGCGGCACGTTCCCCCTCTGGCAGCGCCACCGCTACAACCGCTACCAGACCTTCTGGTGCGCTCAGGCCAGGGTGGGCAAGCCGGGGCGAAGTACCGCCGGGCAGAGCGCTCCTGGATCCCGAGCCGTGCGGCTACGGTGCGGACGTGCGGGCGAGCCCGGGGCTGATCTGGGCCATGCCCGGATCGTGACATCGAGCTCTGGCAACACCAGCTCAGCACCCGCATGCATGGATGGATCGTCGTACGCACGTCGGATATGGGAAGGCTGGCGCTTCAGACGCTCTCCTCACAGCCGCCGGAAGCCCGACAGCTCTGGCGGACCGGACGGCTGCCTGGTTCGAGGCGACCCTCGCGCGCCCCTGGTCTGTTGCGAATGGCAGCGGGCCGGGCAGACGTACGCGGTCCGTTGCGAGTTCGCCGATAGGAGCCGAGGCCTGAGCGATGGCTTCGAAGACGCACGCGCCCCCCCACCGGCTGCTGCGGATCCGATTCCCCGCAGCAGGCGTTGTTCGGGGCCGGGGACGGATCAACCGCGCTGGCTTGGCCGAACCAGACCTGATCACGCAGGTCAGAGGCGGCCACCCCGATCAGTAGTTGTGGGACAGCTCTTACCTACGCTCGATACGACAGGCTCACAAGCTGCCTCCTCACCGCTGCTTGACGAATCGACGACGCCCACATCCTCCCGCTGGCCGGCGGGCCGTCGACTCATCTGAACAATTTCCGGACAGCCCTTAGCCAAGACGGGATGACAGGAAGGGTGGGCTTTCCGTCATTGCGGACACGCGCGCAAGGCCCATAGTTTGAGCTTGTCGCGATTCGGCACCCTTCGCGTAATCGCAAAAGGCAGGGTGTGGAATGAGAGTGAGTCATCCATGCGTCAGATTTCGAGATTTAGCGCAGTTGCTGGCGCGTTCGCGCTTTGCGCACTCAGTGCTGGTAACGCCTCGGCAGTTGGGGTTCAGAAGGCGTGAGACTCTCCCCTATGCCGGGGGAGGCGGATCCTTCCCCGGCACGAAGGCGCGACCCCGTCCGGCACCCAAGTTGGTAAAAACGCGGACTTGACCCTGACGTCACGTCAGGCGTCATGTTCATGAGACGCGATCCACCGGCGCAGGGCCGGTGGTCGCATGCATCGCTCCCCTCAGGAGCGACTGTGTGCATCCATGTTGAAGGGAAGCGTGAGGAGCCACATGAACACCTGGAAGAGCGGACGCGGACAGAAGCGCACGTCCGGCAACGGACTCCGGAAGAACCCGCTGCCGACCGCACGGATCGGCCTCGCCGCCCTGACGCTCGCGATTACCGCCCTGGGCGGCGGCCAGGCCCTCGCAGCGCCCCAGGCCGGCGCCGCCGAGGCATCGAGCCTGCTCGCCCTGTTCGAGAAGGCCACGCTCAGCGGTGCCGTCTCGGATCCGTTCGTCATCACGAACAACAGCGGCAAGGCCCTGGAGATTGAGAACTCGTCCACCAAGAACGGCGCTCGCGCCCAGCAGTGGGAATACACCGGCCAGTCCGGCGCGGTGTGGCGCTTCAAGCGTGCGGATGACCACTCGGTCTACATCGTGAACGAGAAGAGCAAGAAGTGCTTGGAGATCGAGAACTCCTCCACCAAGAACGGAGCCCGCGCCCAGCAGTGGACGTGCAACGACCAGGCCGGCGCGAAGTGGCGGATATACAGCGCCACGACGGGCGACGGTAAGACGCGCCTCCTCTTCAGGAACCACAGCGGCAAGTTCCTGGAGATTGAGAACTCGTCCACCAAGAACGGCGTCGGCGCCCAGCAGTGGGAGAACAAGGGCCAGTCCGGCGCAATGTGGTACTGAGCCGCCAGGAAGCGTCCTGCCGATCCCGCCCACCATGGC
>NZ_JBHWJJ010000119.1:0-27560 GCF_042732005.1 Streptomyces sp. NPDC059851
GCACCCGTACCGCGTCGGGCCCGTGACCGGCTAGTGGCCCAGCTCCAGGACCCGGCCCGTCTCCACGCCCTCGATGCAGCGGACGTACGCCCGGGCCACTTCTTCGAGGTCGACCGGCGCGAAGCCGGGGAAGTGGTCGCCGTACACGTCGAGGGCCTCGGTGAACACGGTGGGGCTGACGGCGTTGACGCGCTGCGGGGCGATCTCCGCCGCGGCCGCGCGGACGAACGCCTCGACGGCGCCGTTGGCCATGGAGGCGGCCGAGCCGGTCATGATGGGGCTGCGCGCCAGGACTCCGGTGATCAGGGTGAAGGAGCCGCGCGGAGCGATCCGGCCGATGCCCTGGCGGACCAGCTCCAGCTGGCTCTGCACCTTGCCGCGGAAGGCCGCCGTCCAGTCCTGCGGGGTCATGTCGGCGACCGGCTTGAACGGAACCGAGCCGGCGGCGCTCGCCACCGCGTCGAGTTGCCCGCCCTCGCCGGCGGCGTCGTACAGGGCGGCGATCTGGGCGGGGTCGGTGACGTCGAAGCGGAGGTCGCCGCTGGAGCGTCCGGCGGTCACGACCTCGTGGCCGCGGGCGGTCAAGGCCTGGTGCACTGCGGTGCCGAGCGTGCCGCCCGCACCGATCAGAAGGATTCGCATGCCCCGACGCTAGGTGAACCGACCGTGGCCGGGGAAATACCTTCTGTGCAGCATTTATGCTTGCCGGTTGTGAATGTGGAGCTGAGGCATCTGCGGACCCTGGCGGCGATCGGCGACGAGGGCACCATCACGGGCGCCGCGGCCGCCCTGCACCTCAGCCAGCCGGCCGTGTCCCGCACCCTGGACCAGCTGGAGCAGCGCCTGGGCACCCGCCTGGTCGAGCGCACGACGCGCCGCCTCTCCCTCACCCCGGCGGGCCGGCGGCTGTGCGAGCACGCCCACCGCATCCTCACCCAGCTCGACGACGCCCTCGCCGAGGCCGCCGCCGGCCCGGAGCCGCGACCGCTGCGCATCGGCTTCGCCTGGGCCGCCCTCGGCGAGCACACCGTGGCCCTGCTGCGCGACTGGCGCCGCGACCACCCGGACACGCCGGTCCAGGTGCACCGGCTGCCCGACCCGGTCGCTGCCCTGCGCCGCGGCGACATCGACGCCGCGTTCGTCCGCGCCCTGCCCGAGGGGGACGGCGCCGCCGGGCTGACCGCGCTCGCGCTGTACAGCGAGCCGCGCGTGGCGGCCCTGTGCGAGGACGATCCGCTGGCCGACCGCCAGCGGGTCTCCCTGAGCGAGCTGGTGGACCGTACCGTCGTCCTGTGTGCGACGGCCGCCACGACCAGCACTGCCCTGTGGCCGCAGGGCCGCCGCCCCGGGGCCACCCTGGAAGTCGCCAACGTCGACGAGTGGCTCACCGCCATCGCGACGGGCGAAGCCGTCGGCGTCACCGCGGAGGCCACCCGACACAGCCACCCCTACCCCGGCGTCCGCTACCTGCCGATCACCGGGATCGGCCCGGTGACGGTCCACTTCCTCGCGCCGACGGTGCCCGTCCACCCGGCGACGGCGGCCTTCCGCCGTCACGCCCGGCGCGCGCTGTCCCCCGCACCGGTGGCCGCGGACTCCTCGGCGCCCGCCACCGCGGGCTGATCGCGTACGCTCGGCAGATGGCGAAGTACTTCGACGTACACCCCGACAACCCGCAGCACCGCACCATCAGCGGTGTCGCCGACAGCCTCCGCTCCGGCGCACTCGTCGCGTATCCGACCGACTCCTGCTACGCGCTGGGCTGCCAGATGGGCAACCGTGACGGCCTCGCCCGGATCCGGTCCATCCGCAACCTCGACGACCGGCACCACTTCACGCTGGTGTGCCAGAACTTCGCCCAGCTGGGCCAGCTCGTCACCATCGACAACGACGTGTTCCGCGCCATCAAGGCGGCCACGCCGGGCAGTTACACCTTCATCCTGCCGGCGACGCGGGAGGTGCCGCGCCAGCTGCTGCACCCCCGCAAGAAGACGGTCGGCGTCCGGATCCCCGACCACACCGTCACCCAGACCCTCCTCGCCGAGCTGGGCGAACCGCTGGTGTCGAGCACCCTGCTCCTGCCCGACGAGGGCGAGCCCCTCACCCAGGGCTGGGAGATCAAGGAGCGGCTCGACCACGTGGTGGACATCGTGGTCGACTCGGGTGACTGCGGCACCGAGCCGACCACGGTCATCGACTTCTCCGGCGGCGCGGCCGAGATCGTACGCCGCGGCGCGGGCGACACCACCCGCTTCGAGTGAGGTTCCTCCACGCGGGGGCCGTGTTGATCGTCTTCCCGGCCGAGGTGCGATGCACCCGGCGGGGGCGGCGCGCATCATGGAGGGTAAGGACGCTCCGTTCGCTCGGCGAAGGAGGGCGCGGATGAGTTCCCAGCAGTACGAGCTGGTGTTTTCCGAGGGCCCGGGCTCGGACGAGGACACCGTGGTCGTGACGCCGACCGGTCTGGCCGGGCCGGGCGGGCACCCGGTCTACGAGGACGCGACCGGCATCGTCCGGGCCGAGATCAGTGACCGGGGCGAGGTACGTGTCCTGGCCACGGGCGGCGGCCAGAACCCGATCCGCGTGGTCCGGGTCCGAGCACTGCCCTGATCTCCCGGGCGGAGGGCAGGGATTCGGTCAACGTTCTTCGCCCACACGGCACTTGAAACCCGCCCGCGCCGGGTACGCTCTGCGCCGTGGGACGGTCGGGGGGACACGGACACGCGGACGGGCACAGACGCCGAGGGCCACTGCGCGCCGGCTGCTGCCTGGCCGCCGGCCTGCTCGTCCTCGCCGGATGCAGCTCGGGCGGTGCGACGCGCGGCGGCGCGGCGGGCTCCGCCCGCCCTTCCGCACCGGCCGCGCCCTCCCCGTCGGCCACCCCGGGCGCCACGGCCACCGCGGGCACCAGTACCTCCGGCGCCGGCGAGAGCCCCGCCCCGCTCGTCCCCGAGCTGGACGAGCAGCGGCAGCCGCGGGACCGGGCCGAGGCGCGGGCCCTCCTGGACCGCATCGTCATCGACCAGGACGTCTTCGGGCCGGACGTGAAGCGCAGCACCCCCTTCGAGAGCGGTCCCGACAGCTGGCCGGTCCTCGGCCGGGACTGCGTGTGGCGGACGGAGGGCCTGCCGCCCGACGTCCTGGCGACCAGCACCCGCCAGTTCCACGTACCGGCCGCCGACGGCCGCGGCCGGGTCAGGATCCACGCCACGGTGACCGTCCACCGCAGCCGCGAGGAGTCCGGTTGGGAGACCGCCCGCGCCATGGAGGAGGTCCTGCGCTGCCCCGACCAGGTGCTGCGCGCCGGCGAGGAGCTGAAGGGGCTGTGGGGCGCCTCCCTCTACCTGGGCGAGCAGTTGAACGGCTGGTCCGAGGACGCCTTCAGCGAGTCCGGCACGTGGGTCGGCGAGGGCAGCGGCGGCCCCCAGCACTACCGCTGGTCGCAGGGGCAGTTCGGCCCCGTCACGGTGGCCGTGGCCGGCAAGGGCGCCGCCGGGGTCACCGAAGACGCCCTCGTCGGGCTCGTCGTGCAGGGCACCGGCCGGATGATGTACCGGGCGGGGCAGGCCCTCGGGAAGGTGCCCCGCTGATGGAGCGGCTCCATCCCTCGGACCCGTCCCGGATCGCCGGTCACCGCCTGCTGGGGCGGCTCGGATCGGGCGGCATGGGCGTCGTCTACCTCGGCCGCGCCGCCGACGGGGCGCTCGCCGCGGTCAAGGTGATCCGCACCGAGTACGCCGACGAGGCGGACTTCCGGGCCCGGTTCCGCCGCGAGGCGGCCGTCGCAGCCCGGGTGGACAGCCCCTGGGCGGTGCGGGTCACCGGCGCCGACCCCGATGCGGCCGAACCCTGGCTGGCCACCGCTTTCGTGCCCGGGCCCTCGCTCGCCGAGGCCGTCGCCGCCCACGGCCCGCTGCCGCTGCGCGCCGTACGGATCCTCGGCAAGGCCCTGGCCGGGGCGCTCGACGTGATGCACGGGCAGGGCCTGGTGCACCGGGACGTCAAACCCGCGAACGTGCTGCTCGGCATGGACGGGCCCCGGCTCATCGACTTCGGCATCGCGCGGGGCGGCGAGCACACCGCGCTGACCTCGACCGACGTCGTCCTCGGCACCCCCGGTTTCCTCTCCCCGGAGCAGGCTCGCGGACTGGCCGCGCAACCCGCCGGCGACGTGTTCTCGCTCGGCTGCCTGCTGGCGTACGCGGCCACCGGCCGGCTGCCGTTCGGTACGGGCGCCGTGGACGCGGTGCTGTACCGGACCGTGCACGAGGAGCCGGAGTTCGGGCCGGAGGTCCTCGCCGACCCGGAACTCACCGCCCTGCTGCGCACCGCCCTCGCCAAGCACCCCGACATCCGCCCCACCGCCCGGGAGCTGGACGAGGCGCTGACCGAGGACGACCCGGGCGCGGGCACCGGCTGGCTGCCCGACCCGGTCGTCGCCGCGATCGCCGAGCGCGCCGCCGAACTCCTCGCCCTGCCCGGGATCGAGGAGACCGTCGTCGACCCGGCCGCCGGGGCCGCGGAGGCAGAGGGGGCCGGGGACGGGGGCCGGGCCGTGTCGCGGCGGCGGCTGCTCCGCCTCGCCTCCGCCGGGGCGGCGGTCGCGGCGGGCGGCGGCGTGGCTGCCTTCCTCGCGTGGCGCCGGGGCGGGGGGACCCCGGCGGAACCGGCCGGGCGGAAGTGGGTGATCGGGGTGCACGCGGACCTCTCCGGCCCGCAGGGATCCGTCGGCAAGGCCCAGTTGCGCGGGGTGGGGTTGGCCGTCGACGCGTTCAACTCCCGCTCGGACAAGCCCTTCCGTGCCTCGATCCTGGGCGTCGACGACGGCGGGGATCCCGCCCGCTCCGCCCGCGTCGCCGCCGAACTCGTCGGCAATCCGGACGTGCTGGCCGTGGTCGGCCCCACCGGCAACGCCTCCGTGACGCCCTGCCTGGAGGTGTACGGGGAGGCCGCGCTCCCCTTGCTGACCGTGTCCGCCCTGGGGAGCACCTTCGGTGTCGCCGACCGGCGCAGCTTCTTCCAGACCGGCCCGATCTCCCTCGGTCAGGGAGCGGCCGTCGCCTTCCACCTGGCGCAGGCCCAGGGTGCCCGACGGCTGGGGCTGCTGTGCGACCGCGCCGGCGATGCGGAGGGCTGGCAGGCGGTGCTCCAGGTGAGCCGGACCCTCGGCTTCGCCGCTCCACAGGCCACGGCGTACGCCCGCGTACTCCCCCGGGAGTCCGGGAACGAGCTGCCGGCGGTACTGGCCGACCTGCTCGCCCAGGGGGTCGACGCGGTCTTCTGCACCGGCACCCCGGCCCGTACCGCTCAGGCCGTCCGGTGGCTCCACACCGCCGGTTTCAAGGGGCCGCGGATCGCCGACTACACGGTCGTGGACCAGGAGTTCCTGTCCGCGGCCGGTCCCGTCGCCGCCGAGGGCTGGCAGGTCCTCGCCCCGTACACCGGACCGGACTCCCCGGCCATGGAACCCCTGCGGTCCCAGCACCGGTACGGGCCCTCCCCCGACCCCTGGACGGCCGAGGCGTACGACACCGCGGGGCTGGTCCTGGACCGGCTGCTGACGGCCGCGAAGTCGGGCGGTGGCCGGCCCACCCGCGCCGCGCTGCTCGCCGCGCTCGGCCGCGGAACGTACCGGGGTCTCGTGAAGGAGTACGCCTTCGACGATCGCCGGCAGGTGAAGGGCCACACGTTCTTCCTCCACCGGATCGACCAGGGCCGGCTCCGCTACCAGGGGCCCGGCCCCCGGTTGTCCCAGGGGTAGCCGGTGCGCCCCCTCGCCCCCGCCGATCCGGCCGCGGTCGGCGGGCACCGGCTGCTGGGGCGGCTCGGCTCGGGCGGGATGGGCACCGTGTACCTGGGCCGGTCCCCGGCGGGCGCGCTGCTCGCGGTGAAGGTGATCCGTGCCGACCACGCCGCGGACCCGGCCTTCCGGGCCCGGTTCCGCCGCGAGGCGGAGGCGGCCGCGCGGCTGTCGGGGCGGTGGGTGGTCCCGGTGGTGGCCGCTGATCCGGATGCCCGCGAGCCGTGGCTGGCCACCCCGTTCGTGCCCGGCCCGTCGCTGTCGGAGGCGGTCGGCGGGTACGGTCCGCTGCCCGCCGGCAGCGTCAGGACGCTGGGGGTGCGGCTGGCGGAGGCGCTGGAGCAGGTGCACGCGGCGGGGCTCGTCCACCGCGACGTCAAGCCGGGGAACGTCCTGCTCGCCCCGGACGGGCCGCGGCTGATCGACTTCGGGATCGCGCGGGCAGTCGGAGCCACCACCCTGACGGCGGCCGGCTCCGTCATCGGCACCCCCGGCTACCTGCCCCCGGAGCAGGCCGGTACGGGCGGGCCGGCGCCGGGTCCGGCGGGTGACGTGTTCTCCCTCGGCTGTGTGCTGGCGTACGCGGCGACCGGGCGCGGCCCGTTCGGCGGCGGACACCCGGCTGCGGTGGTGTTCCGTACGGTCCACGATCCGCCCGACCTGGACGGGGTGCCGGCGGAGTTGCTGGAGCCGCTCTCCGCCTGCCTGGCCAAGGACCCGGTCGGCCGGCCCTCCCCGGCGGGGCTGCGGACGCTGCTCGGCGGCGGCGCGGACGGCTCGGGTACGGGCGGCGGCACCGACGGGTCCGGCCCGGGCGACGGGGCGGACTGGCTGCCCCCGCCGCTGCCGAGGCTGATCGCCGAACGCTCCACGCGGGCCCTGGAGCTCCCCGTCCCGGATCCCACCCGGATCGACGGCTCCGGGGGGTACGCGGCGGACACGGTGGGCACGGCGGACGGACGCACCGGGCCGGTCCGCGGGTTCCTCACCCGGCGGCGGCTGCTCGTCGCCGGCGGGGCCCTGGTCGTGGCCGGCCCGCCGCTCGCCCGGCTGGCGACCCGCGACCCGGGCGGGCGCGGCGCACCGCCCGCGGCGTCAGGCCGTGGCCTGCCCGCGTTCACGGTCGGTCTCCAGGCCGACCTGACCGGGCCGGGCAAGGCGGTGGGGCAGGCGTACGAGCGGGGGGTGCGGCTGGCGGTGGAAGCGCACAACGCGCGCCCGGGCGTCCCCTTCAGGCTGGCCCTGCGCACCGCCGACGACGGGGGTGACCCGGCGCGCGCCGTACACGGCGCCGGGCAGCTGATCGCCGACGCGTCCGTGGTCGCGCTGATCGGCCCCACCTCGGAAGCGGCCGTGCCCGGGGTGGCCGACGCCTGCACCGCCGCGGACCTCGCCCTGCTGTTGGTGTCGGTCCACAGCGGCAAGCGCTCCCCCGATCCGTGGCGGACGCTGTGCGACACGCGTGCCGACGCCGACGGCATCGCACTGCCGGTGCTGGACTACCTGTCCCGGGTCCGGCCGGTCACCCGCACGGGCGTGGTGGAAGACGGCGCGGCCGCTGGCGGGGGTGGCAGCGGCGAATGGCAGCTGACCCGTAGCCTGCGGCAGACCCCGCCGTCGAGGGGCTCGGTGAGCACGCACCGGATCCCGCAGGACGGTTCCGGCTCCGCCGCGGCCGTGAGCGCCCTGGTCGCGGCGGACGCCCAGGCCGTCGTGTTCGTGGGCGCCTCGCCCGAGCGTGCGGGGCGGTTCGCCCGGGCGCTGGCCGACGCGGGGTTCCGAGGGCCGCGGCTGGCCACCGGGGAGGTGATGGAGCCCGCGTTCTCGGAGGCGGCCGGACCGGCCGCGGAGGGCTGGCTGTTCAGCACCTACTTCGCCGACCCGTCGGAGGTGCCGGCCGCGGCGGGGTTCGTGTCCGCGTACCGGGCCGCCTACGGGGGGCCGCCGGCGCGGTGGGCCACCGAGGCGTACGACGCGGTGGGGCTGGTGGCCGCCGCGCTGGGCGCCCTGGAGGGCGAGGGGCGGGACCGGGCGGGGCTGTCCCGCCGGATCTTCCGCACGGCGCACCAGGGGTTGGCCAAGGCCCTGGCCTTCGACGCCGTCACGCACGTGCTGTCCGGGCAGCGCACCGCGCACCTCCACCAGGCCCGTTCGGGCGCCTTCCGGTACCTCGGGGCGTCCAAGGACCTGGCTCCGTCACCTCCGACACCTCCGACGCCGTGAGCGATCCGGCCGGGGCCGCCGCACCCGCCCTCCGGCTGCCGCCGGTTGCTCCGTACGAGTTCTCTTGCGCACCCGTCCGGTCGTACGCACCGAGTGCATGATCATCATTTCGGTCCGTACTCGTTTTCATACTGCCATCCGGTCATGGGCGATCTGGGAGGCCGCGTCCCGATGTCATCGACGCACCGCGCACCGCACACACCACAGCCAGCACGTGAACCAGACCCATCACGAGCTCGACGGGCACGGCGGGCGCGGGACCCGTGGCGGAACACGTCGTGGAGCGTGGTGGCCGCCGTGACCGGCAGCGCCTTCCTCGTCGCCATGGTGCCCGGCAGCGTGCCCCGGGACGACGGCAAGGGGCAGGGCTCCGCAAGCGCGGACGCGTCGGTGACGCTGGTGGTCGGCCGCTCCCTGCAGGAGCCCGGCCGCGTCCCGCCCTGCCGGGCCGGGGCGGACGGCGGCGGGCCGTGCGCCGGCTGGCGGCAGGAGCGGGTCCGGGCCACCGCACACGGTGCCGGGGCGGTGCTCCGGGACCCTGCCGGACGCGGGGCGACCGCCGGGGCGCGGGCGGTCGTCCTGCCCACTGACGCGCGCGGCCCGCTGCAGATCGGACTGGCCGACCCGGGGCGGATCGTCGACGTCACCGTCCGGGACGGGCACGGGCGCTACGTGGGCGGCGCGCTCGACGTCGAGGGCCGGCGCTGGGCCAACACCGAACCCATGCGGGCCGGCGAGCGGTACACGGTCCACGTGGGCGCCCAGGACGCGGCGGGGACCCCGGTCGGGGTCACCATGACGTTCCGGACCGCGCCGCCCTCGGACGGCGACCGGCTCACGGCGGAGCTGGGGCCGGCGCCCGGGACGTACGGGGCGGGCCAGATCGTGACGGCCGCGCTGAGCCGCCCCGTTCCCGCGGCGGACCGCGAGGCCCGTATCCGGGTCGAGGGCGCGCTCGAAGTGACCTCGGAACCGGCGGTGGAGGGCTCCTGGTACTGGGTGGACGCGTCGACCCTGCACTACCGGCCGCGTACGTACTGGCCGGCCCACGCGGTGGTGCGGGTGCACAGCGGGCTCGACGGGGTCCAGGTGGGCGACCACGGGCACGGCGGTCCCTCGGAGTCCGTGGAGTTCACCGTCGGGGACCGGATCGAGGCGGTCACCGACTCCGCCGCCCACGAGATGACCGTACTGCGCAACGGCCGGGTCGTGCGGACGATCCCCGTCACCACGGGAAAGGCGGGGTTCCTGACCCGCAGCGGCATCAAGGTCGTCCTGGGCAAGGAGGAGAACGTCCGCATGCGGGGGGACACGGTCGGCATCCAGCGCGGCACGAAGGAGTTCTACGACCTGCCCGTGCGCTACGCGACGCGGGTGACGTGGAGCGGGGAGTACGTGCACGCGGCGCCCTGGTCGGTGGACGCCCACGGTGAGGAGAACGTCAGCCACGGCTGTACGGGCATGAGCACCGAGAACGCGGCCTGGTTCTTCAAGACCGTTCGGGTGGGGGACATCGTCGAGGTCGTGAACAGCGGCGGGGAGCCGATGGCCCCGTTCGCCAACGGCTTCGGCGACTGGAACCTCGACTGGTCGGCCTGGCTGAAGGGCAGCGCCCTGGCATCCGCCCCCGGGCGGCCCGCAGCGGCGCCGTCCGGGCCCGCGTCCTCCGTCTCGGGGCGCACCCCGTCCCGGCTGCACCCGATGACCTGATCCGCCGGGACCGTGGCCGCGCCGGCCGGCGCCGCACCCGGCCCGCACGGCGCGGGCCGGGGTACGGCTGCCGACTGTCGGCTACCGGCTACTTGCGCGGGGCGGGGCAGGTCTGCCAGGCGAGGTGGTAGAGCGTGCTCACGCTGGCGTCCGTGGAGTCCATCGTCATGAAGCTGGTGGCTGCCTGCGGGTTCGAGGTCCCCGCATTCACCCGCAGTTCCGTGTTGATGTTGAAATTGCGTTTTTCACCGCAGGGCGCCCACACCAGATCCGCGTACTCGGTCCGGTCCGTCGCCTGCCAGTTGTCGTTCAGCGGGCCGTTGAACTGGTGGGTGCGGGAGGTCGTCTGGGGCATTCCCTGGAAGTAGTAGTTCGCCCGTTGCTGACCCCAGGCCCCGGGCTGGAGGAATGCGAATCCGCGGTAGTCCGCCTGGACGATCGCATAGGTGAATCCCGAAGGAACGTGGACCCGGAGATTGAGCTGGCAATTCTTGCGGAATGCGGTCGGCGGCGCACCGGGCCCCACCTGGGCGAGGTACTCACTGTAGGTGACCGTGAAGGCGGTGTTGTCGGGGGCCACGGCCACTTCGGCGGTCCCCTCGCGGCAGCCGGATCCGTTCACCGTGGCGAGCTCGATCACGATCTTGTCGGGGGGTGCGGTGATCTGCGGGGTGTGGCCCGAGGCTCCGGCAGGTGTCGCCATCGCGATCAGCGCGGCTGCGGCGGCACCGGTGAGAAGGGTGCGGAACAGGGAATGGGACATCGTTGTCGCTCCTGACCGTGTGTTCGGTGTTCCTGTGCGCACGCCGTGTCAGACCCCGGGGCATTCCTTCCAGGCGAAGTGGTAGATCGTGCTGACGCTGCCGTCCGTGGAGTCCATGCTCATGAAGCTCAGTGACTGCGGGTTCGAGGCGCCCGGGTAGACGCGCAGCTCGGTGTTGACGTTGAGGTTGCGCTCCTCCCCGCACGGGGCCCAGACGAGGTCGGCGTACTCGGTCCGGTCGCTCGCCTGCCAGCTGTCGCTGTACGGCCCGTTGAACTGGTGGACGGTGCGGGCCGTCTGGGCCATGCCCTGGAAGTAGTAGTTGGCGCGCTCCTGGCCGTAGGCCCCGCGCTGGAGGTGCGCGAAGCCGCGGTAGTCGGCGCGGGCGATGGCGTACGTGAAGCCCTGCGGCACGTGGATCTGGAGGGCGAGCTGACAGTTCTTGCGGAACTCGGTCCCGCCGGCGCCGCCGCCCGTCTGGGCGAGGTAGTCGCTGTACGTGACGGTGAACGAGGTGTTGTCGGAGGCCGCGGCCACACTGGCGGTGCCCTGCGGGCAGCCCGATCCGTTGACGCCGACGACGTCGACCGTGATTCTCCCGGGCGGTATGGTCGCGGATTCTGCGTGGGCGGGCACGGCCAGTGCGGATAACGCCGCCACTGCCGCGGCGACGGTGAGCTTGCGGAGCGCCATTCGATTCCCCATTCGTCCGGGCCGGTTCCCCCTTTTGGGCATGGACATGCCACCACGGGGGGCCCGGGCTGGGAAGGTTGCGATACGGCCAACCGTCACGGGTGACGGCCGCTGGCCGAATTGCGCCCGCCACCGGAACGGGCGGGCGGGCGCGGCGGAGCCGGTCGTGCCGAGTCGGGTGAGGTCAGGAGGGGACCAGGCGCCGGAAGGCCTCCGCGTCGCGGACCGCCGCCCCGCCCGGGTCGTTGTTGAAGTAGGCGAACACGTCCGCCTCCCGCGGCCAGGCGTCCGCGATCCGGCCGGCCCACGAGTGCAGCGCCGTCGTGCCGTAGCGCGGCCAGGGCCGTGCCGCGCCCTCGTGGAAGCGCAGGTAGCCCCAGTCGGCGGTGCGCCACAGCGGGGTCACCGGGCGCGAGCCGCGGTCGGCCCAGCACAGCGCCGCGCCCCGCGCGGTGAGGACGTCGCGGACGTCCGGATTCCACCAGGAGTCGTGCCGGGGTTCCACGGCCACCCGGGTCGTGGGCGGGAAGCAGGCGAGACAGGCGTCCAGGGCCTGCGGGTCGGCGTGCAGGGTGGGCGGCAGCTGGAGCAGGACCGGGCCCAGCCGCTCACGGAGGGCCTCGGCGTGCGTCATCAGCCGCCGGACCGGTTCCTCCGGCTCGCGCAGGCGCTTGATGTGGGTCAGGAAGCGGCTGGCCTTCACGGCGAAGACGAATCCGTCCGGGGTGCGCTCGCGCCAGTCGGCGAAGGTGTGCGGGGAGGGCAGCCGGTAGAACGCGTTGTTGCTCTCCACCGTGGCGAAGTGGGCGGCGTACTCCTCCAGCCAGAGCCGCTGGGGACGGTCAGCGGGGTAGAGGACCCCCGACCAGTCCCGGTACTGCCATCCGGAGGTTCCGACGAGCACGGGCATGGTGCCGATGATGACCGGCCACGACCCGCCCCGCATCCGCCGCCGTCCGCCCCCAGCCGCTCATGTGGGGGGTGTGGCCGCGGCCGGGGCGGGGCAGGCGCCCCGCATGACGTTGCGGCATCCGGCGAAACGCGCCCGCGGCCGGGCGGCACGCTTCGAGAAGCTCGCCGAGCTCGCCTCGAACTTCACGAGCTCCGCCCTGTTCTCGGTGCTCTGCATGGTCCTGGTCGGGGCCTTCGCGGCCGTCCACGTCGCGCACCTGCCCATCGAGTGGCAGCACCTCGTGGGCGACTCCATGGGCGCGGTGTCGCTGCTGCTGCTGGCCTTGCTGAAGAACTCCGAGCGCCGCGCCGAGCACGCCATCCAGCGCAAGCTCGACGCGATCGCCGCGGCCCTGCTGGAGGAACAGGAGGGCCGGAAGGGCGATGCTGAGGAAAACCTGGAGTCCGCCATCCGGATGGAGGAGCGGTACTAGCCGGACGGCCGACGGCAGCGTTCAGCGTTCAGCGTTCAGCGTTCAGCGCCAGCCCGAACACGGAGAGTGCCCGCCCGTTCGGGCCCCCGGCAACAGCACGGCGGGCGTCGCACGCGCGGCGCCGAGGAGCAGGGCGGCGGTGTTCAGGGCCGGTGCCCCGCTCGTGCGCACGGCGGGGACGGCGCCGGTGGCCGTGCCCGCCGTGCGCCTCCCCCGGACGGCGTACGGCGCCGCCCCGGGGCTGTCACCCGCCCGGCCCCCGTGCCCGGCCGGGTCGACGGGCGGGCAAGGCGGGGACGGCCGCGCCGCGCTAGGCTCGGACGGGGTGCAGGAGAGGGATGATGCTCATGTGTCGCTGGCTCGCCTACTCCGGGTCGCCGATGCTCCTCGACGCGGTCCTCTACCAGCCGGAGCACTCGCTGATCAACCAGAGTCTCCACGCGAAGATGGGGGTCGAGACCACCAACGGCGACGGCTTCGGCATCGGCTGGTACAGCCAGGACGGGGACGGCACGCCGGCGGTCTTCCGTGACATCGGTCCGGCCTGGAGCAACCGCAACCTGCGCGAGCTGGCCTCCCACATCCGCTCGCAGCTGTTCTTCGCGCACGTCCGCGCCTCCACCGGTTCGGCCATCCAGCAGACCAACTGCCACCCGTTCCGGCACGGCCGCTGGCTGTGGATGCACAACGGCGCCATCACCGACTTCGCCCGCCTCCAGCGCGACCTGTGCATGGCGGTGGACCCGGCCCTGTTCCCCTGCATCGAGGGGTCGACGGACTCCGAGGTGATGTTCTACCTGGCCGTCACGTTCGGCCTCGACCAGGACGTGCCGGGGGCGGTGGGCCGCATGGCGGGGTTCGTGGAACGGCTGGGCAAGGAGCACGGCGTCGCGGACCCGCTGCAGATGACGGTCGCCGTGAGCGACGGGGAGCGGGTGTGGGCGTTCCGCTACTCCAGCCAGGGCAGGTCCCGTTCGCTGTTCTACAGCAGCCGCGCCGAGACCGTGCGCCAGCTGTACCCGGAACTTCCCTTCCTGCGGTCGGTGTCGGACGCGACCCGACTGGTGGTCTCCGAGCCGCTGGGCGACCTGCCCGGGGTGTGGAACGAACTCCCCGAAGCGAGCTACGTCGTCGTGCCGCTGGAGGGACCGGCGGACTACCTGCCGTTCATCCCCGAGCTGCCCTGAACCCGCTCCGGACCCCCACCCGCGGGGCGGACCCGAGCCCCCGGCCCCGTCCCCGTCGGTGCGGAGCGGCACCGTGCGGGAGAGGGACGAGGACGAGGACGAGGGCGGCGACGGCGAGGGCGGTGACGGGGGGCCGGGGGCCGCGCCGGGTCAGCAGATCCGGGGCAGCTGTTCCCCGATCGGCAGGTCCACCACGCGGGTGCCGCCGAGGCCGGTCCGTGCGACGACCATGCCGGGGTGCGCCTCGACGGCCTCGCCGACCACCGCCGCATGCCGGCCCAGCGGGTGGGCGCGCATCGCGTCGAGGACCGCGTCGGCGTGCTCGCGCGGCACGAAGGCGACCAGCTTGCCCTCGTTGGCGACGTACAAGGGGTCCAGGCCGAGGATGGCGCAGGCGTTGGCCACGGCGTCCGGGACCGGCACCCGACCCTCGTTCAGGACGACGCCGGTGCCCGAGGCGGCGGCGATCTCGTTCAGGGCCGCGGCCAGGCCCCCGCGCGTGGGGTCGCGCAGCACGTGCAGGTCGGGGGTGACCGCGAGCATGGCCTGCACGAGCCCGCCCAGCGGGGCGCAGTCGCTGACCGTCTCCACGTCGAAGCCCAGGCCCTCGCGGACGCTCATGATGGCCACCCCGTGGAGGCCGATCTCCCCGCTGACGATGACCACGTCGCCCGGGACGACCCGCTGCGGGCGCAGGTCCACCCCCTCCGGGACGAGGCCGATGCCCGCCGTGTTGATGTAGATGCCGTCGCCGTGGCCGGCTTCCACGACCTTGGTGTCGCCGGTCGCCACCTCCACGCCCGCGGCGCGCGCGGCCGCTCCGAGCGCCTCGGCGACCCGGCCGACGACGGACAGTTCCACGCCCTCCTCCAGGATGAAGGCGCAGGACAGGTAGGCGGCGCGGGCGCCGCTCATGGCGAGGTCGTTGACCGTGCCGTTGACCGCGAGGTCGCCGATGCTGCCGCCGGGGAAGAACAACGGCCGGACCACGTACGAGTCGGTGGAGAAAGCCAGCCGGGCGCCGCCCAGCGTGAGCGCGGCGCTGTCGCCGAGGTCGGCCAGCAGCCCGCCGCCGTAGGCGGGGGCGAAGACGTGCCGGACCAGCTCGGCGGAGAGCGCGCCGCCGCCTCCGTGGCCCATGACCACTCGGGGTTGGTCGCGCAGGGGGGCCGGGCAGGTCCATCCGGTGATGTCGAGGGCGGTGTCAGACAACGGGGGTCGCCTCCAGCGGTGCGGTCCGGCGCGCCGGGGTGACGTCGAGGCGCCGGTAGAGGTAGTACGCGGCGCAGGCGCCCTCGCTGGAGACCATCGTGGCGCCGAGCGGGGTGCGCGGGGTGCAGGTGGTGCCGAACGCCTCGCACTGGTGGGGCTTGATCAGCCCTTGGAGGACCTCGCCGCTGCGGCACTCGGCGGGTTCCTCCGTGGTGATGCCGGTGACGGAGAAGCGGTGCTCGGCGTCGTACTCCCGGTACCGCTCGGACAGCCGCCAACCGCTGTCCGGGATGACGCCGATGCCGCGCCAGGACCGGTCGGTGACCTCGAACACGTCCTCCAGCATGGCGAGGGCGGCCGGGTTGCCCTCGGGGCGCACGGCCCGCGCGTAGGCGTTGTCGACGGTGTGCTCGCCGCGTTCGAGCTGGCGTACGGCCCGGCGTACGCCTTCGAGGATGTCGAGCGGTTCGAAGCCGGTGACGACGATGGGGACCCGGTGGCGGGCGGCGAGCCGCGGGTACTCCGCCGTGCCCATCACGCTGCACACGTGGCCCGCGGCGAGGAAGGCCTGCACCCGGCAGCTGGGCGAGTTCATGATCGCTTCGATGGCCGGGGGCACCCGGACGTGGGAGACCAGCAGGCTGAAGTTCGGGATGCCGAGCTTCTTCGCCTGGTACACCGTCATGGCGTTGGGCGGGGCGGTGGTCTCGAAGCCGATGCCGAAGAACACCACCTGGCGGTCCGGGTTCTGCCGGGCGATCCGCAGCGCGTCGAGCGGGGAGTAGACGACGCGTACGTCGCCGCCCTCGCCGCGCACCTGGAACAGGTCGCGGCCGGTGCCGGGGACGCGCAGCATGTCGCCGAACGAGCAGAAGACCACCTCGGGGCGGGAGGCGATCTCCAGGGCCTTGTCGATGACCTCCAGCGGCGTCACGCACACGGGGCAGCCGGGCCCGTGGATCAACTCGACCTGCTCGGGCAGGAGCTGGTCGATCCCGTGCCGGACGATGGTGTGCGTCTGGCCGCCGCAGACCTCCATCAGGGCCCAGGGGCGGGTCACGGTGGCGCGGATGTCGTCGAGCAGTCGGCGGGCCAGCGCGGGATCCTGGAATTCGTCGATGTACTTCACGGCTGCCGCGCCTCCCGCGCTGTGTCCCCGGCCGGTGCCGGGTCGAAGGGCCAGTCCTGTCCGGCGCCCGCCTCGGCGGCCGCCCGCTCCCAGGGGTCGCCGAACTCCTCCTGGAGCATGCCGAGCTCCGCGAAGAGGTCGAGGGTCTGCCGGGCCGATTCCTCATCGAGGCGCTGCAGGGCGAACCCGACGTGGACGATGGCGTACTCGCCGACCTGCAGGTCGGGCAGGTACTCCAGGCACACCTCCTTGACCACTCCGCCGAAGTCGACGGTCGCCATGCGGGTGCCGTCCTTCTCCCCGATGTCAAGCACTCTGCCGGGTACCGCCAGGCACATGAACCTCTCCTTGGTGTGGGTGGTGCGGGGCGCAGGCCGCCACCATGAGTTGGCCGAGGGCCAGTCCGCCGTCGTTCGGCGGGATGCGGTGGTGGCGCAGGACGGTGAAGCCGCGCTCGTGCAGCAGGCGGGTGCAGGCCGAGGAGAGCACGGTGTTGGCGAAGACTCCGCCGGTGAGGGCGACGGTGTCGAGGCCGTGCCGCTCGCGCGCGAGGGCGGCGAGGCCGACGACCAGGGCGGCGACGGCGGTGTGGAAGCGGGCCGCGATCGCGGCTGCCGGGGTGCCGGCGCGCAGGTCGGCGATGACGGCGGCCAGGACGGGGGCCGGGTCGGCGACGACGGGGGCGGTGCCGGGAGGCGCCTGCGGGTGGCGCAGGGCGAAGGCGTAGCCGGAGCCGGGAGCGGGATCGGGATCGGGATCGGGGCGGGCGGGGGGTGCGGCCGGGACGGGGTGTGCGGCCAGGGCGGCGGACTCCAGCTCGATCGCGGCCTGGGCCTCGTACCCGGCGTGGTGGCAGACGCCGGCCAAGGAGGAGACGGCGTCGAAGAGCCGGCCCATGCTCGACGTGGGGGTGCAGTGCAGGCCCCGTTCCAGCTGGCGTTCCAGGACGCGGAGTTCCTCGGGCGGGCAGGCGGCGGTGCAGGGCAGGTCCGGCGCCCAGGGCAGCCCTGCGGCCCGCAGGTGGGACAGGGCCATCCGGTAGGGCCGCCGGACGGCCGCGTCACCGCCGGCCAGCGGCACGGGGGCCAGGTGGGCGAAGCGGTGGTGGCCCGCGTAGTCGGCGAGCAGGACCTCGCCGCCCCACACGGTGCCGTCGTCCCCGTACCCGGTGCCGTCGAAGGCGATGCCGATCACGCGGCCGGTGCCGTCGAGGCCGTGTTCGGCCATCGCGGAGGCGACGTGCGCGTGGTGGTGCTGGACCGGGGTCAGGGCGCGGGAGCCAGCGGCGCGCCGGGCCCAGGCGCCGGACCGGTAGCCGGGGTGGCGGTCGGCGGCGAACCGGGCGGGTCGGACGCCGGTGATGGACTCCAGTTGCCGGGCGGCGCGTTCGAAGGCCCGCTGGGTGGCCAGGTCGTCCATGTCGCCGATGTGCGCGGACAGCCAGGCCTTGCGTCCCTCGCCGAGGCAGAAGGTGTTCTTCAGGTCTCCCCCGGCGGCGAGCACGGCCGGTACGGGCAGCGGCAGCTCCAGCGGCAGGGGCGCGTACCCGCGGGCCCGTCGCAGGGTGAGGAGTTCGCCGTCGCAGACGCGCACGACGGAGTCGTCGCAGGGGACGCGGATGGGGCGGTCGTGGGTGAGCCAGGCGTCGGCGAGGCCGCCGAGGCGGTCCAGGGCCTCGGCGTCGTCGGTGACGATGGGCTCGCCGGACAGGTTGCCGCTGGTCATGACGAGCAGCCGGGGGCCGGGCGGGTCGCCGGGCAGCCCGAGCAGTAGGTGGTGCACGGGCGTGTACGGGAGCATCACGCCGAGGTCGGGGCAGCGCGGGGCGACGGCGTCGGCGACCGCGCCGGGAACGGAGCCCGTCGCGGGGCGGCGGCGCAGCAGCACGACGGGGCGTACGGGGCCGGTCAGCAGGCCGCGTTCGGCCGGGTCGAGCCGTACGAGGTGCTCGATGTCGGAGGGGTCGCGGGCCATCAGGGCGAAGGGCTTGTCCCCGCGCCCCTTGCGACGGCGCAGCTCGGCCACGGCGGTGGGGTTCTGGGCGTCGCAGGCGAGGTGGTAGCCGCCGAGCCCCTTGACGGCGACGATCGCCCCGGCGGCCAGGAGGCGGCGGGCCCCGGCGACCGGGTCGGTCCCGGCGGTCCGGCGCGGCGGCGTCCCGGCCAGGAGGCGCAGCCGGGGGCCGCAGGCGGGGCAGGCCACGGGCTGGGCGTGGAAGCGCCGGTCGGCGGGGTCGGCGTACTCGCGGGCGCAGTCGGGGCACATGGGGAAGCGGGCCATGGTGGTGTGGTCCCGGTCGTACGGCAGCCCGGTGACGATGGTGAAGCGGGGCCCGCAGTGGGTGCAGGTGATGAACGGGTGCCGGTGGCGCCGGTCGGCGGGGTCCGCGAGTTCCGCGAGGCAGTCGGCGCAGGTGGCGGTGTCCGGGGAGACGAGGGTGCGTACGGGGCCGCCGCCGCGGGAGGCGTTGATGGTGAATCCGGTGCCGCCGGCGACCGGGACCTCGTGGTGGTCGACGGTGTCGACGACGGCCAGGGGCGGGGCGTCGGCCGCGAGGCGCTCGCAGAAGGCCGTGACGGCCGCCGGTGCGCCCTCGACCTCGGCGACGACGCCTTCGGGGGTGTTGGTGACGTGCCCGGTGAGGCCGAGTCCGGTCGCCCGGACGTACACGTACGGGCGGAAGCCCACGCCCTGGACCACCCCGCGCACGACGATCCGGCGGCGCTGCACGGCCTCCATCAGCGGGTGGCAGCCGGAGCCGCGGCGGACGGCCGGCGGTCCTGCGACGCGTGGTGTGCGTCGTGCGCGGGGGGTGCGTCGTGCGCGTGGTGTGCGTCGTGCGCGTGCTCCGTGGGGTGCGGGTCGTCGGCGGCGCAGTCGTGGTCATGGTGGTGATGGTGTGTGGGCTGCTGCCCCGCCATGACCGGGACGTGCACGGGTTCGCCGTCACCGGCGGCGAGCGCCCGGTCCAGCAGCGCGCCGACGCCCTCCCCGGTGCGCGCGGAGGTCAGCAGGACTTCGACCCCGGGGTTGACCTGCTGGACGTTCTCCCGGAAGGCGGCCTCGTCGAACTCCACGGCGTCCGCGATGTCCGTCTTGGTGACGACGACGAGCTGGGCCAGCCCGAAGGCCGTCGGGTACTTCAGCGGCTTGTCCTCGCCCTCGGTGACCGAGGCCAGCACGATGCGCAGGGACTCCCCGAGGTCGTAGGTGGCGGGGCAGACGAGGTTCCCGACGTTCTCCACGAACAGCAGCCGGGTGTCCTCGGGCAGCCACCCGTCCAGGTGCCGGGCGAGCATCCCGGCTTCCAGGTGGCACAGCCCGTCGGTGAGGACCTGCTTGACGGGTACGCGGGAGCGCGCGAGCCGGTCGGCGTCGTTCTCGGTGGCCAGGTCGGCCGTGAGGGCGGCGACCGGCACGCCGCGCTCGCGGGCGAGACCGAGTTCACGTTCCAGGAGGGCCGTCTTCCCGCTGCCCGGGCTGGACAGGAGGTTCACGACGGTGGTGCCGCGGGCGGCGAGTCCGGTGCGCAGGGCCTGCGCGGCGAAGTCGTTCTTGGCGAGGACCGCCTGCTTCAGGTGGACCACACGGCACATGGTTCAGCACTCCTCGGCGATCGCCCCACGGGGCGGGGTGGGGGCCGTGCCGCCGGCGGCGGCAGGGACGGCAGCAGTGGCGGGTTCGGCGCCGCGTGGGTGGTCGGTGTCCGGGGCGGGTCCGTCCTCCCAGCGCACGCTCAGGATCTGTAGCTCGCGCCCGGCCAGGAGTTCGACGTCCGTCGCCCGACCGCAGCGGGGGCAGCCCAGTCGTGGCGGCACGCCGGTCGCCCAGTCGGCGGTGCAGGACCGGCAGCGGGCGCGGGCGGTCACCGGCTCGGTTTCGAGCGCGGCCCCTTCGAGGAGGGTGCCGGCGCAGGCGAGTTCGAAGCAGAAGGCGAGGGCGTCGGGCACCACGCCGGCCAGCTCCCCGACCTGGAGCCGTACCGACGTGACGGCGCTCGCGCCGGCGGCCCCGGCCGCTTCCTCCACCTGGCCCACCACGGCCATGGCGATCGACATCTCGTGCATGGGACTCCGTCCTGCCGGGCCCCATTAGACCCGCGGGCGGGGGGCGGGACGGCCGGGCGCGCCGACGCGCCTGGCGGTCCGTACGCCATTCGGACGCGAACGGGCCGCGGGACCGGGCCTTGATGCGGTCCCGCGGCCGTTCCGCGGTCGTCCCGCGGTCACATGCGGCGGATGCGCAGGTAGCGCTGGAGGTCGGGCAGGAGCGCCTTCAGCACCAGTAGGGCGAGGACGGCGGCGGCCCAGCCGCCGATCACGGTCTTGTTCGAGGTCATGGCTCCTCCTCAGTTGGCGGCGACACCCGGCTCGTCCTGCGGCGTCTCCTCGTCCTGGTGGTGCACGAGGTCCAGCACCATCCGCACGGCCTCGTCGACGGCGGCGGCGACCGGGGGGCTCAGGCCGATCCCCTCCTCCAGGCAGCCGGGCTCGCAGCCGACGACCCAGATCCGCCGGGGCGGGGTGGCCCCGGTCCCGGCGCACAGGGTGTCGAGCAGGGCCAGTACGGCGTCGGGGGACATCTGGTGCCCGTCGAGCACGGCGGCTTGCGGGGCGACCGGTTCGGCTCCGGTGGCCTCGATCAGGTACAGCGTCCCGGGGGCGCCGCCGCGGGCGGTGGCGTCGACCAGGACGAGCGTGTCGTAGCCGTCGAGCAGTTGGTAGGCGAGGTGGACCCCGCGCACGCCGATGTCGGCGGTCTCCACCCCGTCGGGCAGGCGGGCGCCGGGAGCGGACAGCCGCCGGACGGTCTCCACCCCGAAGCCGTCGTCGCCGAGGAAGACGTTGCCGATGCCGGCGACCAGGATCCGGCGGCTCACGCGCCCTCCACGGGGGTGACCTCGTCGGGCTGGAAGTACAGGAACCGGCCCTGTTCGCGGCGGATGTCGGCGCCCGGGTCGCCGTCGACGGTGACGGCGAGGTGGACGCCCCCGTCGACGTCGCTGAGCACGGCTTCGACCAGGGCGGTGCGGCCCTGCAGGAACAGGTCCTGGGCGTCGGTGCGCCGCAGCCCCGGCCGGAGCAGCACGCGGCTGCCCGCGCCCACGACCGTCCCGTCGATGGTGACGCGGTCCCGGGCCGGGTCGGCGGGGTCCGCACGGGCCGGGTCCCACCAGGGGGCGCCGGGCCGGAACAGCGGGTCCCCGTCCAGCGGTCCGTGGTCGGCCGGCGGGGCGGCGGGGCCCGGTCCGGTGACCTCGCGCAGGGCCCGGACGGCGCCGTGGAGCCGTTCCCACACCTCGGGGGGCATGGAGTCGGCCAGGTCGATCACGGCGGCCGCGCGGACGTCCGTGCCCCGCGCCTCGCGTTTCTCCTGCTCGGTCAGGGTGGCCGTGCGCAGCGCGAGGATCTCGTCGATCTCGGTGGCGTCGTACATGGCCCCGGCGCTCTCGGGGGCGATCCGCGGGTGGTCCTCCAGGATGATCGGGGAGGAAAGGACCACGTCGGCGCGGCCGTCCTCGCCGGCGAGGACCGGCCAGGTGTGCCGGTTGTCGCAGCCGGCGACGGCGGCCCGGGCCCACTCGGGCGGGTCGGTCATCGACAGGAAGGACCCGGCGCTGATGCCGAGCAGGAGGTGCGCGGCGACCAGCGAACGCGCCAGGGCGGCCTCCCGGTCGGCCCCCTGCTCGGGCGGATCCCAGTCGCCGGTGTTCTCGACCGCCGCGGTGAGCCTCAGGGCCCGGTACGGGACGTCCAGGGGTGCGGCGTGCAGGCGCAGGACGCCGTCGATCCGCTCGGTGCGCCGGACCAGGCGTCCGACCTGCCGTCCGTCGGCGTCGAGGACGGGTTCGGTTTCCTCGCGGGCGGGCCGGGTGAACGGCATCGACACCTCGCCGGCCTCCAGGTCGGCGATGCGGACGCTCATCTCGATCCGCTCCTCGCGGCCCTCGTCCCAGGGGACCAGGACCCGCTCGGCCAGGGCCAGTTCGGGCACGGCGGCGAAGGAGCCGTCGGGGCGGGCCTCTTCGACGGTACGGCGCTGGGCGTGCAGGAACCGCAGTTCGACGGCGACGGAGGCGTCCCCGCGGGGTTCGGTCACGAGCTCGGTGCGCTGGCCGGAGTGTTCGCCGTGCCGGGGGGCCCAGGCGGGCGGAACCAGGACGCCGAACTGCCAGCGCATCCGGTTCTTCGCGGCGGAGGCCCGGTACGGGTAGAGCACGTAGCCCTCGAACAGGACGGCGTCGGCGACCTGGCGGGCGAGGGCGAAGCGGGACGCGGGCACGGCGGCCGTGGTCGTGGTCATGGCGCGGTCCTCCCGGTGGCGCGCGGCAGGACGGCGCCGGCCCAGGCGGGTTCCCGGGCCGGCGGCCCGGCGGTCCGCGCCGCGTCGAGCAGGGCCCGTACGGTCTCCTCCCAGGAGGCGAGGGCGTGGCGGGAGCGGTAGGCGAGCAGGTCCGCCATGGTGTCGCGGGGCAGCCGCAGCCAGCCGCAGCCGGGGAAGTGCTGCTCCATCATCTCCCGCCACACGGTGACGGGCAGCCGGCAGGGGGCCTCGCGGTTCCAGGGCACGGGCTCCACGTGGAAGCCGCCGGCGCCGGTGAAGGCCGTTCCGGAGAACAGCATCAGGACGGGCGCCTCGCCGTCCTCCAGGGCGGCGAGGTAGCGGCCGGCGGAGACGTCCTGGTCGTAGCTGCAGGGCACGACCACGTCGGTCTCGGTCTCGCCGGTGAAGCCGGGCACCATGACCGCGACCTGGGCGAGCTGTACGGGGTGCAGGGTGCTGCCCCAGCGGGAGCGGTCGCCGAACAGGTCGTGGAGGGCGGCGGCCTCGGCGGGCCCGTAGTCACGCCGGGCCGGCTCGATCCGCAGCTGGCAGCGCAGGGCGAGGGCGTGGACGCGGGTGCCGCCGGAGGCGGTGATGCGCAGGCGGAACACCAGGGTGGGGCCGGCCGCGTACGGGTCGGTGCGCACGCCGGTGCAGGTGAAGGCGAAGTCGGTCACGGCAGCCTCTCCTGCCCGGCCGGCCGGGGTGTGGGCAGCACCGTGGCGCGCCGCTCGACTTCGGCGAAGAAGGCGGTGAGGGCGGCACGGGCCTCCGCGCCACCGTCGAAGCCCTGCCACAGCAACCGCATCCGGCCGACCAGTTCGTAGCAGACGTCGATGGGGACGAGGTGGCATTCGGTGCGGTCCGGCGTGCGGTGCAGGAGCAGCGCCTCGACGTCGGGCTCCAGCATCCCGGCGAGCCGGCCGGCGCCGAGGACGGTCTGCCAGGTTTCCGGTTCGAGTTCGCTCTCGGTGGCCCCGGCGGGGCTGGGGTAGAGCGCGACGAGCCGGTCGAGTGCCGCGTTGCGGAAGAAGAACGCGACGCCGACCGGGATGCGCAGCCGCTCCCAGGCGGTGTCGTCGAGCCGGTGGGCGGGGTCGGTGAGGTAGCGGTCGGGGACGGTGCGGTAGCGGCCGGCCCCGGATCCGGGGCGGTCGAAGAGCAGGGCGCAGGGCGTGCAGGCGCAGACCAGGGCCCGCTTCTCGATCTCCACCAGGTGCCGGTGGCCCTGCTCGGCCACCGGCACGCCGCACAGTTCGCAAACCTCGGGGCGCGGCGGGCGCGGCCCGGTGAACCGCCGCAGTCCGGGCACGGCGGTGCCGGCGGGGCCGTGCGCGGACACCGGCACGGCCACGGGAACGGGTGCGGGCACCGGTGCCGGCGCGGCTTGGGGGCGGGCCGGGCTCACGGCACGCGCACCGGGGTCGGCGGCCGGCTGCCGATCTGCAGCAGGGCGGGCGCGGGGGCCGCGGGGAGCAGTTCGACGGCGGTCACCTCGGGCGCGAGGCAGGCCACGGCGTCCTCCACGCTCCGCCGGGCCGTCTCCGCGTTGCTCCCGCAGCCGCACCCGGTGGCCGGGCCTGCGGCGGACCGCAGGCTGAGGGTGCCGGTGGCCGCGTCGAAGCCGATCAGTTCGACGGGTTCGGGCACGGACTCCAGGGCGCGGGTGATCCGCGTGTCCACGTCGTCGGGGTGCAGGTCGTGCAGGGCGAGCAGGCCCGCGACGAGGTCGTCGCCGAGCATGCGGGTGAGCGCGCCCGCGCCGAGCCGCTCCACGATCCGGGCGAGCCCGGCGCCGTAGAAGTCCATGAGCACGCGGACGAGTTCCTCGGCGGCCGCGCAGGCCTGCCGGTCACCGGTGGCGGCCAGCCGGTCGAGGACCTCCTCGACCCGGCGGCCGGCCTCCCGGGCGTCGATGACGGCCGCGCTCATCCGCCCAGCCCGCTCAGGCCGGTGGGCACGTGCATCGACTTCACGGACTTGCCGCCGCCGACGTACATGTGGACGCCGCAGGGCAGGCAGGGGTCGAAGCTGCGCACGGTGCGCATGATGTCGATCCCCTTGAAGTTCTCGGGGGTGTTCTCCTCGAAGATCGGGGTGTTCTGGACGGCGTCCTCGTACGGGCCGGGGGTGCCGTAGGAATCGCGGACGCTGGCGTTCCAGGGGGTCGGTGGGTACGGGTGGTAGTTGGCGATCTTCCCGTCACGGATGACCATGTGGTGCGAGAGGACACCGCGCACCGCCTCGGTGAAGCCGCAGCCGATGGACTCGTCCGGCACCTCGAACTTCTCCCAGGTCTGGGTGCGTCCGGCGCGGACCTCGGCGAGCCCCATCTCGGCGCAGTGCAGGGCGATGGCGGCCGCGTACGCCTGGAAGTAGGTACGGGCGCGGTTGCGCTCCAGGGCGTTGCTCCACTGCGGGATCTTCCACTCGAAGGTGGTCTCCGGCTTGGTCATGGTGCGCGGCAGGTTGATGAGCACGCTGTGGCCGGTGGCCTTGACGTAGCCGACGTCGACGAGGCCGGACAGGGCGGTGGACCACAGGCGGGCGATGGGGCCGCCGCCGGTGTCGAGGGCGAGGTGCTCGGTGCCGTCGAACCAGCGCGGGGACATCACCCAGCTGTACTTGTCGTCGAAGTCCCGCTTCTGCGGGGCGGGGATGGTGTGCTGGTTCCAGGGGTGGCGGGGGTCGACCGGGTTGCCCAGCGGGTCGTGCCGGACGAACTGCTCCTGGCCGGCCCAGTCGTCGTAGTACGAGCTGCCGAGCAGGATGCGGATGCCGAGGTTGATCTGCGTGAGGTCGTTGGTGACCAGTTTGCCGTCCACGATGATGCCCGGGGTGACGAACATCTTCCGTCCCCAGTCGGTCATGTTGGCGTAGGTGAAGTCGCAGTACTCGGGGTCGTTGAGGGCGCCCCAGCAGCCCAGCAGGACGCGCCGGCGGCCGACTTCCTCGTAGCCTGGCATGGCCTCGTAGAAGAAGTCGAAGAGGTCGTCGTGCAGCGGCACGACGCGCTTCATGAATTCCACGTACCGCATGAGGCGGCTCATGTAGTCGGTGAAGAGCTGCACGGAGGCGATGGTGCCGACGCCGCCCGGGTAGAGCGTGGAGGGGTGCACGTGGCGGCCCTCCATCAGGCAGAACATCTCGCGGGTGTAGCGGCTGACCTGGAGGGCCTCGCGGTAGAACTCGCCTTCGATGGGGTTGAGCGAGCGCATGATGTCGGCGATGGTGCGGTAGCCGTGCTCGGCGGCGTGCGGGGCCTCGGTGCGCTCGGCGAGGTCGAGGACGCCGGGGTTGGTCTCGCGGACCATCTTCTCGCAGTAGTCGACGCCGACCAGGTTCTCCTGGAAGATGTTGTGGTCGAACATGTACTCGGCCGATTCACCGAGGTTGATGATCCACTCGGCGAGGTGGGGCGGCTTGACCCCGTAGGCCATGTTCTGGGTGTAGACGGAGCAGGTGGCGTGGTTGTCGCCGCAAATGCCGCAGATGCGGCTGGTGATGAAGTGCGCGTCGCGGGGGTCCTTGCCGCGCATGAAGACGCTGTAGCCGCGGAAGACGGACGAGGTGCTGTAGGCCTCGGCCACCCGCTTCTGCTTGAAGTCGATCTTGGCGTGGATGCCGAGGCTGCCGACGATCCGGGTGATCGGATCCCAGGCCATTTCCACCAGGCCGCTGCCGTCGCCGGCCGCCTTCGTCTTCGGTGTCATCGTGTCTGCCGTGGCCCTTCTGTAAGCAGGAGCGGAGCGTGGGGGGGTGGTGCGGGAGGCGGCCGGTCCGGGGCGCGGGCCGGCCGGTCCGGGCCTGGTCACCAGGGCGGGCGGTACCCGGTGGTGATCTTCCGGCCGGTGTGGCGCCACTTCGGCTCCTCGTCCACCGTGTGCAGCGTGACCGCACGCAACTTGCGGATCAGGGCGCCGTACGCGCCGCTGGCCTTGGTGGAGACCGTGGCGCCCGGCGGCTGGTCCATGAACGGCATGAACTTGTCCGGGAAGCCGGGCATGGTGCAGGCGATGCAGATCCCACCGACGTTCGGGCAGCCGCCGATGCCGTTCATCCAGCCGCGCTTGGGGACGTTGCACTTGACGACCGGGCCCCAGCAGCCGACCTTGACGAGGCACTTCGGCGAGTCGTACGACTCGGCGAACTGACCCTGCTCGTAGTAGCCGGCGCGGTCGCAGCCCTCGTGGACGGTCTGCTCGAACAGCCAGGTCGGGCGCAGCTTGTCGTCGAGCGGGATCATCGGGGCCGAGCCGGCTGCCTGGTAGAGCAGGTAGGTGAGGGTCTCCGCGAAGTTGTCCGGCTGGATCGGGCACCCGGGGACGCACACGATCGGGATACCGGCCTTCGAGGTCCAGTCCCAACCCAGGTAGTCGGGGACTCCCATGGCACCGGTCGGGTTGCCCTCCATCGCGTGGATGCCGCCGTACGTGGCGCAGGTGCCGATCGCCACCACGGCGAGGGCCTTCGGCGCCAGCCGGTCGATCCACTCGCTGGTGGTGATGGGTTGGCCGGTCTCCGGGTCGTCGCCGAAACCGCACCAGTAACCCTCGGGCTTGATCTTCTCGTTGGGGACGGAGCCTTCGACGACGAGGACGAACGGGTCGATCTCGCCGCGCTCCCCCTTGAAGAACCACTCGATGAAGGTGTCCGCGCCGTCGACCGGGCCGCATTCGAAGTCGATGAGCGGCCAGTGGACGGCGATCTTGGGCAGACCGGGGAGGGTGCCCGTGACGATTTCCTCGATGCTGGGCTGCATCGCGGCCGTCAGGGACACCGAGTCGCCGTCGCAGCTCAGTCCGGCGTTGATCCAGAGGATGTGGATCGTGGGGTCCTCTACCGTGCTCTGCGTTCCAGCAGCCATGCGGATCGCTCCTTGGGCGGGATGCGGGAGGTGGGGTCCTGCGGGGGAGGGGACGGCCGCGGGGGAAGGTCTGCGGCCGCCCCCACCCTTCTTGCTAGCAGTCGGCCGGGCCGGCCGCCCTGTCGAACTGGGCCGGTGCAGTGATTCCGGGCCTCCGCCCGGGGGTCGCGGTGGTACGCCGCCCCTGGGTGGGCCGCGCCAAGTGCGGCGGGGTCCCGCCCGGGGCCTCCTTGCGGACGAACGCCCTGCGCAGGGCGTGGTAGGGGG
>NZ_JBHWJJ010000120.1:0-27215 GCF_042732005.1 Streptomyces sp. NPDC059851
GGCGCGGTGCGCGGCACGGGGGGCAGTGCGTGCCCGTGCCGCTCACGGCTCCTGCACTGCCCGGGCCCGGTAGCGGCCGGGCGTGGTCCCGAACTCCCTGCTGAAGGCGTGCGAGAAGGCGTACGCGGTGCCGTACCCGACCCGGCGGGCGATGGCCGCGAGGGGATCCGCGGTGTCGCGGAGCAGGGCGGCCGCGTACGTCAACCGCCACCAGGCGAGGTAGGCCATCGGGGGCCGGCCGACCAGCGCGGAGAACCGGCGTGCCAACGTGGCCCGGGAGACCCCCGTGTGCGCGGCGAGCCGTTCGCCGGTCCACGGCGCGGCCGGGTCCGCGTGCAGGGCCCGCAGGGCGGCGGCCGTGACCGGGTCGCCCAGGGCGGCCGGCCAGGCTCCGCCGGAGCCCTCCGCCATCCACGAGCGGATCATGTAGAGGAGCAGCAGGTCGAGCAGGCTGGGCACCGCCATCGCCGATCCGGGCCGTGCACCGTCCAGCTCGCCGCCCAGCAGGTCGACGGCGGCCCGTAGTTCGGGGTGTCTGCCCACGCGGTTCGGCAGGTGGACGACCGCGGGCAGCTCCAGCATCAGCGGGTGCGAGCGGCTCCGGTCGAGCCGGTACCCGCCGCACAGCAACTGCACGCCCGGCCCGCCCGCACCGTCCGCCGCGCCCGGGCCGGCCGGCACCCGCAGCGTCCCGGACCGCGTCCCCACCGGTCCCTGGTCGAACGGCACCGCCCGTGCCACCGTTTCTGCGTCGGCGGGGGAATCGGCCATGACGTGGCCCGTGCCGTGGGGCAGGAGTACCGCGTCCCCCGTGGCCAGCGAGACGGGGTCGCCCGACTCGGGCAGCAGCCAGCAGCTGCCCTCCAGTACCACGTGGAAACCCGCCCCGTCGTACGGGGCGAACCGCGTGCACCACCGCCCGCGCACCCGGACCCGCTGCGAGGAGGGCCGCCCGATCCGCACCGCCGAGATCGCATCGCTCACCACGTCCACCGCACCACCCTATCCCCGTCCCGTCGCACGGCTGAGACAACGGCGTATCGAGACGCGCCGAACGCGCATTGAGCCGCTCAACTTCCCTTCCTACGGTGGACGGCGTGAACAAGGACAACGACACGCAGACCATCGTGCTGGGCGACGTGGAGATCATCCGGGTCGTGGAGTGGCAGGGGCCGTTCGTGCCCGGTCGCGACCTCGTCCCCGGGGCCGACACCCGGGTGTGGAAGGACAACGAGGACCTGCTGGCACCGGACCACTGGGACCCCGACCACGACCTGGCCGTCCTCGCCCTGCAGACCTGGGTCGTGCGCAGCGCCGGGCGGACGGTCCTGGTCGACACGGGCGTGGGCAGTGGACGCGAGCGGCCGGGCAGCCCGCACTTCCACCACCGGCAGGGCGACCTCCTCGCCGACCTGGCCCGGGCAGGCGTCCGGCCCGAGGACGTCGACACCGTCGTCAACACCCACCTGCACGCCGACCACGTCGGCTGGAACACGATCGACGCCGACGGCGCATGGGTACCGGCCTTCCCCAACGCCCGATACCTCCTCCCGGCCGCCGACGACCACCACTTCGGCCCCGGCAACACCACCGGCAAGGGCCTGGGAGAGGACGACCGGCTGGTCTACGAGGACAGCATCGCCCCCGTCCACCGCGCCGGGCAGGCCGTCCTGTGGGAGGGCACCCACCGCATCGACGAACACCTCACCCTGGAGGCCGCCCCCGGACACACCCCCGGCTCCGCCGTACTGCGCCTGGAATCCCGTGGCGAACGCGCCGTCTTCGTCGGCGACCTGCTCCACAGCCCCGTCCAGATCCTCCACCCCTCCTGCAGCAGCTGCTTCTGCCTGGACCCGGACGGGGCCGCCACGACGCGCCGCCGCGTCCTCGAACGGGCCGCCGACCAGCACGAGCTGCTGATCCCCGCCCACTTCGCCGGACCGGGAGCACTGGAAGTCCGTCGCCGGGGTACCGACTTCGGCCTCGGCCCCTGGGCCGCCCACCGCACCTCGGAGGACGACGACCGGGACGTGTAGGAACGCGTCGGCCGCACGGGCCGGGGCCGCCGGCCGGTACGTTCGTCAGCTCCGCCACGGCCCGGGCGTCCATCCCCGCGACCGACTCAACTCCCGGCCGTGGACCGGACGACGGGCGGCGCCCCGACCCGGGACCGGGGCGCCGCCCCCGGGCGGGGGAGGGCGGCGGGGCCTGCGCGCAGGACACGGAGGGCGAGCTGCACCTCCAGCGCCCGGGCCGGGGTGTTCCAGTCCTCGCCCAGGATGCGCCCTATCCGGTCGAGGCGTTGGACGACCGTGTTGACGTGCACGTGGAGGGCGTCCTTGGTGCGGGCCGGGCTGGCGCCCTCGGCGAAGTACGCCTCCAGGGTCCGGACCAGCTCCGTGCCGCGCCGCGCGTCGTACTCCAACACCGGCCCGAGCACCCGGTCGACGTACGCGCCCACGTCCGCCCCGTCGCCCAGCAGTACCCCGAGGAACCCCAGGTCGGGCAGGCCGGCGCCGTGGCCGGTGCGGCCCAGCGCGTGCATCGCCTCCAGGCAGCGCACCGCCTCCGCGTGCGCGCCCGGCAGCCCCTCCGGCCCGGCGGCCGGACCCGCGGCCCCTGCGGTGACCGGCGCGCCCACGGCCCGGCCGAGCTCGGCGGCCAGGGTGCGGGCGAGGGCCCCCGGGTCGTCCGCAGGGGCGAGCAGGACGACCCGCCCCTGGTACGGCCCGGCCAGACCCGCGCGGGACCGGGCGTGCCGGCCCGCCCCGGCGGCCAGCCTGGACCGCAGGGCGGCGTCGCAGTCCAGCACCACCAGGGCCTGCGGCCGGCCGAGGTCGACGCCGAGGCGGCGGGCCCGCAGGATCCGGCTGGGGGTGTCGTGGACCCGCCCGGCCGCCGGCGCGGCCAGGAGGTCCGCGAGCAGCTCGCCGCGGACCCGGTCCTCCGCTTCGGCGACGGACCGGCGCAGCAGGAGCAGCAGTGCCGTCACCAGTCCCGCCCGCTCGAACAGCCGCCGCTCGCTGTCGCAGAGGCCGGCGCGCCCGCCGAGGGCCAGACCGCCCAGCAGCTCCGGCCCGGCGAGCACGGCGCACACCCACACACCGCCGACCGCGACCGCCCGGCCGTCCGAACGGGACGCGGCCAGCGCACCGGCCAAGGAGGCCCCGTCCGGCAGGCCCGAGGGCTCCGCGCCGACCCGTGCGAGCTCGGCCCCGTCCGCGTCGTACACGACCAGGCCGCCCCCATCGAGCAGACCGGCCACCTCCCGGGCGACGTCACCGACATCGCCGCCGCGGAGCACGAGGCGGGTCAGCCGGTCGTGGGTCTCGGCGGCGCGCCGCACCGCCTCGCTCTGCGCCCGGGCCGTCTCCGTCGCGGCCTCCAGGTCGACGAGCGCGGCCCGCGTCTCCTCCAGCAGTCGGGCGCTGTCGATGGCGACGGCGGCGTGGTCGGCCAGTGAGGACAGCAGGGCCACCGCATCGGGCGCGAAGGCGCGCACCGCCCGGTCGGCCGCGTACAGCACCCCGATGACCCGGGTCCCGACCCGCAGCGGTACGCCGAGGATCCCCCGCAGCCCCTCCTCCTGCACCCCGTGGTCGATGACGGGCGTGTGCCGGAACCGGTCGTCGGTGCGGTAGTCGGCAGTGGCGTACGGGCGCGCCGTCTGGGCGACCAGCCCGCCGAGCCCTTCCCCCATGCCCAGCCTCAGCTGCTGGAAGACGGCGGAGACGGAGCCGTCGGTGACCCGCATGAACGTGTCCCCGGCGACCGGGTCGTTGAGGGTGAGGTACGCGACGTCCGTGCCCAGCAGCATCCGGGCCCGGTGGACGATGGCCCGCAGCACCGCGTCCAGGTCGCGCAGCGCGGCGAGGTCGCCGGCGGTGTCGAACAGGGCCGTCAGCTCCGTCTCGCGTCGACGGCGCTGGTCGAGGGTGCGGCGGATGCCCAGCGCCACCTGCGTGGCCTCTTCCACCAGGGCCTGCTCGGCGGGGCCCGCCCCGGCCGCCCGGGCCCGTTCCGCGGGCCGGGTGAACTGCTCGACCGGGGCGCCCTGGTGGAGCAGGCCGAGTAGCTCCCGCAGGGCGGCCGCCGCCTCGCCGGGTGCCGGGTCGAGGTCCTTCGTGGAGGTCATGGCGGCATTCTCCCGCGCGGGCCCGGGCCGGCCCGGGCGGGGTCGGGCCCGCTCGCGGCCGAGCCCCGTCACGTGGTCGTGGAGCCGGCCGCCGTACCGCCGGCGCCGGAGCCGCTGCTCCGCACGGCCAGGTCGCGGCCGCGGGTCTCCCGGGCGAGGGCGACGGTGATGGTCGTGACGAGCGCGGCCGCGCAGAGGTAGAAGGAGACGGGAACGGACGAGCCGTGCTCCTTGAGGAGCTCCACGGCGATGATCGGCGCGAGCGCCCCGGCGACGATCGAGGCGAGCTGGGAGCCCAGCGAGGCACCGGAGTAGCGGACCTCGGTGTCGAACATCTCCGAGATGAAGGCGGCCTGCGGCCCGTACATGGCGCCGTGCAGCAGCAGCCCGATGGTGACGGCCACGGTGATGACGGCGAACGAGCGCGAGTCGACGAGCGCGAAGAACGCGAACGCCCACAGGGCCGTGCCGACCGAGCCGATCAGGGTGACCGGGCGGCGGCCGATCCGGTCCGAGAGGGCACCCCACGCGGGGATGGTCGCGAAGTGGACGACCGAGCCGATCAGGACCGCGTTCAGGGCGGTGCTCTTGGGCAGGCCGAGATGGGTGGTGACGTACACGAGGAGGAAGGAGGTCAGGACGTAGTACGAGATGTTCTCGCCGAAGCGGGTGCCGATCGCGGTCAGGACCTGCCGCGGACTGTGCCGCAGCACCTCGACGACCGGGGCCTTCTCCCGTGCCCCGCGCGCGGCTTCGGCCCGGGCCCGGGCCTGGGCGGCGAGGAAGACGGGGGACTCGGAGACGGTCAGCCGGATCCACAGGCCGACGATCACCAGCACCCCCGAGAGCAGGAAGGGGATGCGCCAGCCCCAGGCGAGGAACGCCGCGTCCGATTGAACGGCCGCCAGCACCGCGAGGACACCGGTGGCCAGCAGGTTGCCGCCGGGCGCACCCGACTGCGGCCAGGAGGCCCAGAACCCGCGGTGCCGCGCCCCACCGTGCTCGGACACGATGAGCACCGCGCCGCCCCATTCACCGCCCAGCGCGAAGCCCTGCACCAGGCGCAGGACGGTCAGCAGGATCGGTGCGGCGATGCCGATGCTCGCGTACGTGGGGAGCAGCCCCATGGCGAACGTGGCCCCGCCCATCATGAGCAAACTGACCACCAGCAGGCTCTTGCGCCCCACCTTGTCACCGAAGTGGCCGAAGACCACCCCGCCCAGGGGCCGGGCCAGGAAGCCGATCGCGTACGTGACGAACGCGATGAGGGTGCCCGTCAGGGGATCCGCAGCCGGGAAGAACAGTTTGTTGAAGACCAGGGCGGCGGCGCTGCCGTAGAGAAAGAAGTCGTACCACTCGACGGTGGTACCGATGAGGCTGGCGGCGACGATTTTCCGGATGCCTGACGGGGCCGGTACAGCCGGTGCGGGGGAGGGCATGTGCACCACTTCCTGGGTCTGCGGGAGGTTCCGTGGAGGCACAACGTAGAAGCCGCCAGGCCATCGGGACATGTGACGGGCCCCCACAATCGGGTGGAGTCCTGTGGGCCCCGCCGCCACACCGCAGGCGGTGCCGGCCCCGGCCCCCGGTGGACGAGCAAGCCGAGCGAGTCAGGGCGAGCGGGCGAGTAGGGGCAGTGGAATGCGGAACGGGGAGTTCGTGATTCTTTCGGCGCTGCGGCGCGTTTCCGGCCGAAGGAAACAGGCCAGAAGTCGCGGACCTGACAATCTCATTGTGCTCGTCCTGTGTTCCCTTGTGGACGTGCGGTGAGCCCGGCAATATTTTTTCTGCCCGACAGCGGTCCCGGAATGCCGGTGTTTTCCGGCTGCCCGTGGACTGCGGCATTCCGTGCCGCGCATTCGGCATTCCACCCCCAAATTCCGGGAGATACGCATGTCTGAATTCGACCTCCAGGACCTCGACCTGGACCTCGGCGACCTCACCGTCACCTCCATGCGCGACACCGCCGCGCTGCCCGAGGGCGGCGCGTCCTGGGGCTCCTGCTCCTGCCAGGGTTCGTCCTCCTGCGCCCAGCCGCGCTCGGAGAGCGACGTGTTCGTGGGCTGACGCCCCCTCGCACACCGCACCGATCCCGACCAGCCACCCAACGAGAGGAGACATCCATGACCGGTGAAAACGGCACCACGGCCTTCGAGATCGAGGACCTCGACCTCGGCGACCTCACCGTGACCTCCATGCGGGACACCATCGCACTGCCCGAGGGCGGGGCGTCCAACGGAGGCAGCTCCTGCTCCTGCGGTTCCTCGTCCTGCGCCCACCCGCAGACGCCGGAACTGCCGCTGTAACCGCACCACCGTACGGACGCACGGAACCTCCCGCCGCACCGCACGTGCGGCGGGAGGCCCGAGCACCACCACCGACAGGACGGGGAACCCCATGCCGCGCCCGAACTCCACGGCCGTCGCCCCCACCGCCACCGCCGCCGCCACCACCGGCACCGGCGGCAGCGATGGTGTCGGTGCCGCCGGCTACCGGGTACGGTCTGCGCCCTACGCGCTGGCCCGCGCCACCGTGATCGCCCACCCGGCCGAGCACCCGGCCGCGACCGCCTTCCGCGACCTGCTCGCCCGCCTGCACCGGCTCGACGCACGACTCCTGCACACCACCGGGCCGCTCTGCGACGACCTCCACGACAGCCGCGACGGCCATCCCGCCGACTTCCACCGCGACGTCGTCCTGCCCCTGCGCCGAGCCCTGCACAACGGGCGCGAGCCGAGGCCCGCACTGCTGGCCCGACTCGGAGACCTGCCCGACCGGATCCCCCGGCTCGCCGCCTGGACCGCCCTGCGCGAGAGCCGCCGCGCCCTGCTCGACGGGCTGGGTGCCGCCGCCGAACAGGCCCTGGCCGCCGAACGCACCGCCCTCGCCGGCCTGTGCCGCGATCCGGCCCTCGTCAGAGCCGTCGCCCTCACCAGCACCGACCTGCACCGGGCCGTGGAACGCGCTGCCACCGGCGCCGCCGACCGCCGGGCCCGCAAGGAGGAGGCCACCGTGCTGCGCTACGCCCTGCGGGCCAGCACGAAGACCAGCCCGCTGTCCTGGTTCACCGCCGTCGGCTGGGGTCCCCTCGCCCCGGACCGGAGCGCGGACCCGACCGTGCCCCCGACCCCGCCGGTGCCGTCCTGGGGCACGTGGCCCCTGCTCGACGGACCCCTCCGCGCGGTCGTGCAGCCCAACCACACCCTGACGGCGGCCCTCACCCTCGCCCTCCTCGACTCCCCACACCGCCGGGCCGCACTCCCGCACCGGATCACCAGCACCCCTCGAATCACCGGCGCGCGGGCCGCGTACTCCCGCGAACGGGCCTCCTTCGCCGGGGGCCGCTATCTCGTGCCCGGCGAGGACGAGGCGGAACTCGCCTACAGCGGCCCGCTGCGCCTGGTCACCGAGCACGCCGCCCACCCCGTGCCCCTGGAGGAGCTGGCGCAGCTGCTGACCGCCTCCCTGACCGGGGCGGGCGGCGACGCGTCCGCCGCGGCCACCGCTTTCCTCGACCGCCTCGGGCAGGCGGGCCTGCTGCTGCCGGGCGACCCGGTCCCGCCGCAGGACGCCGAGCCGCTCGACCGCCTCGCCGCATGGCTGCGGGAGGTCGCCGCCACCCGGCCCGACGACCCGGCACACGCCGCGGACGCCGCCCGCGCCGACCGCCTCGCCGAACTCGGCCGCGACACCGCCGCGTTCGCCGACGCACCCGCCGCGCAGCGCCCCGCGCTCCTCGCCTCCCTGGCCGAGCGGTGGAAGGCCGAGCTGGCCGACGCCGGCCGCCCCGTCCCGGCCGTCTCCGCCCCGCTGACCGTGCTCTCGGAGGACGTCGTCGCCCCGCGCCCGCTCGCCCTCGACGGCTTCCTCGACGCCGCCGACCACGAGGCGCTCGGCGAGGCCACCGCGCTCGCCGAGCTGTTCGACCTCGGCCACCTCGTGCGCCGTGTGATCCGCGACCGCTTCGTCGAACGGTACGGGCCCGGTGGCCGTTGCGCCCGTCCCTGGGAGTTCGGCGCCGACGTGGCCGAGGCCTGGCAGACCGCCGGGGGCCTCGCCCTCCTCGACCCCGACGACCGGGACGCCCTGCCCACCGGGGCCGCCGAACTGGCCCGCCTGCGCGCGGAAACGGGCGAACGGGTCCGGGAGGCCGCGGCCGCCGCGGCAACCGGCGGCCGGGACGGCGCCGCAGCGGCCGCAGAGGTCGTCCTGCCGCCGGACCTGCTCCGCGCGCTCGGCGAACGGCTGCCCGGCTGGGCCGTGGCACGGCCCCTCAGCTACGCGTACTTCCTCCAGCGGGACCCGGATCGCGGCCTGCTGTGCGTCAACCACGTGTACGGCGGATGGGGCCGCTTCACCAGCCGCTTCCTCGACGCCCTCGACCCGCGGGCCGCCACCGAAGTGTCCCGGCAGATCCGGCGCGGACTCGGGCCCGCCGCCCGGGCCGCACAGATCCGGCCCGTCGGCGGGTTCAACGCCAACCTCCACCCGCTGCTGGTCCCCGACGAGATCGGCCCCGACCGCCGCCGGGCCTCCCTCACCGAGGCGGACCTGGAACTCGTCCACGACCGGGCAGCCGACCAGGTACGCATCCGCCTCAAGAGCACCGGCCAACTCCTGGACGTGCTCTACCTCGGCTTCCTCGCGCCCGTCCTCCTCCCGCGCCGCATCGGGGCCCACCTGTGCGACCAGCCCCACGGAGTGGTGGACCTCAGGCCGCTCGCCCCCCGGAACGCCCTCACCGCGCCCGGTGGCCGCGTCGTCCACACCCCCCGGCTGCGCCACCGGCACGTGGTGCTCGGCCGCCGCCGCTGGCTGCTGCCGCCCGGTGTCGTACGGGAGCTGCGTGCCGACCTCGGCGCGGCCGGCCCGGTCCCGGCGGAGGCGGCGGCCCGCTGGCGCGCGCTGTTGGACCTGCCCGAGCAGTTGTTCCTGCACCCGGCCGCCACCGCCCCCACCGGCCGGGCCGCCGAGGACTTCCTGGCCCGACTCGACCGGCCCAAGCCCCAGTTCGTGGACCTCGGCAACGCCCTGCACCTGCGCTGCCTGCCCAAGTGGCTCTCCCGGTACGGCGACGGCGCCGTCCTGGAGGAGGCGCTGCCCGCCCCCGGCGGCCTCGACGTCCCCACGCGCGCGGTCGAACTCGTCCTGGAGGTCTACCGGTCCGGGCGGCCGCGGCAATGACCCGCCCACGGACGAAGCACGACGGACGACGGACGACAGAGGAAGAGGAGGAAGGGAGCGTGCCCGGAGTGCAGCCCCAGGACAGTGGCGCCCGCGACGTGGTCGCCTACTACCACCACCCGGTCAAGGCACCACTGTTGAGGGGGGTGATGCTGCCGCTCGCCGAGTCCTCCGTGGAGGACGGACTGGCCACCCACATCGAACGGCACTGGCTGTACGGCCCCCACCTGCGGTTGCGCCTCCAGGGGCCCGCCGCGCAGGTGGGCGCCGCCGCCGAGTCCGCGGCGGCCCGGGTCGACGACTGGCTCCGCGCACACCCCTCCGAGGGCGACCTCACCGACGCCGAGCTGCTGGAGCGGGCGGCCGAGGCGGGGCGCAGCGAGCTCGTCCCGCCGCCCTACGGGCCGATCGTCCCCGACAACACGGTCCGGACCGGAGCCGTCGACCGTTCCCCCCTCATCGGACTCCTCGGCGAAGACGGCGCCGACCTGCGCGACGACCTGCTGCGGGCCGGGCTCGGCGCGCTGCGGGCCGGCGCCGACTTCCTCGGGGAACACGGGGACACCGCCCGGGCGCGGCTCCGGCTCGCCGTCACCGCGCTCGCGGCGCACGCCTGCGCCCACCCCGGCGGCCTGGCCGGCGGCCACTTCTCGTACGTGTCCCACCTGGAGGACTTCCTCGTCCACGACGACCCGCAGGGCCGGATCCGCAGCAGCTTCCTGCGCCACGGGGAACGTGCGGGCGCCACGGTCACCGCGCTCGTCGGCCGGATCGCCGACGGCGGGGCGCAGGGCTGGGAGCGGGCCTGGGCGGACTTCTCGGCGGGAGCCTGGCGGCTGGCGCAGAGCCGGTACGACGCGGGCGCCGACCTGCACGGCGTCCCACTGGAGTACCGGGCGCGCGCCGCCGCCACCGGCGACGAGGCCGTGCACGCCCGCTGGAACCAGGACATCCGCACCCGCTACAGCGAGTTCCACCGACTGCTGCGCCGCTCCGACCCGCAGGGCGCGATGTGGAGCCGCCCCGACTACCTCGTGTACCGGGCCTGCACCAACGCCCTGTACCGGCTCCTGGCCATCTGCGACGTCCGGCCGCTCGAACGCTACCTGGCCGCCCACCTGGTCATCGGCACGGTCCCAGGGCTGACCGGATGCGACTGGCGCGCGGAGATCGAGGCGGTCATCGACGCGGTGGAGGCCCGGCCGTGACCGCCACCCGAACCACCACCCCGTCAACCCCGATCGCCCCCGTACGCCGACTGCGCCCCGGCGTCGCCGTGACCGTACTGCGGGACGGCCTGCACCTGCGGGGCCGGCGCGGGAGCGTCACCCTGGAGGGCAGTACGGCACTGCCCGCCCTGTGGCGGGTGCTGGAAGGGCCCTTGCGGGACGGCGGGTTCGAACGCCTGCTGAACGGCATGCCGGCGGACTCGGCCGTGCGGAGGGCGGTGGACGTGCTCCTGGGCCGGCTGGCCGAGCACGACCTGCTCGTCACCGTGCCCGCCGGGTCGGCCGCCGACCGGGCATCCGGACCGGCCGCCGGGTCGACGGTCGAACCGGCCGCCGGGTGGGCAGCCGGGCGCGCCGCTCCCGCCGGGCCCGCCGGCGGATCCGGTCCGGTCGCGCGATGGCTCGCGGCCACGGCCGAGCACCCCGTCACCGCTGCTGCCGCGCTGGCGCGGGTGCACGCGGAGGTGGTGGCCGGATCCCCCGACGGGCCGCTGGCCAGGGCCGCCGGACGGGCACTGGCAGCGGGCGGGCTGCCCGTCTCGTACACGGCCGATCCGGCCCTGCCCGCGGGGCGCGTGCTGCTGTACGCCCGCGGACACGGCCCGGAGCGGGGCGTCGCGGCCGGGCTGTGCGGCGGGACCGGCTACGCCACCGCCCCCGGCAGCGCCGCCCAGATCATCTCGGAAGCGGCCGCGCTGGAACCGGGGCTCGCCACCACCGCGCCCCCCGCCCCCGCTGCAGCCGCGCCCGCATCCGAGGGCTCCCCCCACCTGCTCGCCACCTTGCTCGGCGGCGCCGCGGCGCACCGGCTGCTGTGCGCAGCCGCCGGACTCGCCGACCCCGCGGACGAGGGCGAGGACGGCCGCCTGCTCCCCGGCCTGCCCGCGGTGCTCCTCGCGGACGCCGAACCACCGCGGGCCGAGTACCGCAGTTGGCTGGGCCCGGACCGGATCGACGCCGACCGGCGCGGCGACCTGGAACCCGCCGGCACCCTCGCCGAGGCCCTGCGCCGGGTCACCGCCCTCGGCGACCGTCGGTGCGGGGTGCTGACCGAGCCCCTCCCGGGGAACCTGCCGCAGCTCCCCGTGGCGCTGGCGGCCTGTGCACCGCCCGCGGCGGGGCCCGGGGACGGCCCACCGGCCCCCGAGGGCCCGGTCGGCGGCGCGCCGCGGCTGGACCTGGCCCGCCTGGAGGTGTTCTGCCGTGCCGCCGAACTCCGCCTGGGCGGTAACGGGTTCACCGTCGGCGCGAATCCGGGGCACGCCCGGGGGCGGGCGCTGCGCGCGGCGGCGGCCGATCGCCTCCGGCGCCCGGCGGAATGTACGCACCACAGCGCGGGGGAGTGGGCAGGCCACCCGCAGGCCCGCCACTGGTGGACGACGCTGACGGCCCGTCTCGGGGCGTCCGCACGCCTGGACGTGTTCCGGTCCGCCCCGGGCGGGGACGTGTACCACGCTGTGGTCCACGGCGCCGGCCCGTCCGACCGCCCGGTGCTCGGCGAGGCCGTCGAGGCGACCCCGGGGGACGCGGCGGCCTTCGCAGCGCTCGCCGCAGTGGCCGCGCTCTGCGCGCAGGACGCCGGGTTCCCGGCAGGGAACCCGCCGCCGTCCGGCGGCGCCGTCGCACCGCTGGCCGCCGCCGGCGTGCGGACGGCCGCCTGGGAGGACCCCGGCTGGACCGGTGGCTGGCTGGCGGACCTGGCCGGACGCGAAGCCGCCTTCCAGGCGGCGCTGCGCCGGCTGACCGGGACGGCCCGCACCGGTGCGGGCCGCCGCCCGGATCCGCCGCTCACGCCGGCAGCCCGGCAACTCGCCGACTGTCTCAGGGCCTTCGGCTTCACCGTCCTGCACACCCCGGAGGAGGAACGATGACGAAGTCGGCGGCCACCCCGGCCGCGACCGGCCCCCGGGACGCCACCGGGCCGCTCGGCGACGCACTGGCGGTACCGGTGCTCGACGCCGGGGCGGCGGCCGCGCTCACGGCCGGACGGGCCGCGGTCCTGCTGCCACGGTGGACGCCGGGCCTGGCCGGGGAGCTGAGCCGGCACGCGCTGGGCCACCGCGTGGCCCTGGTCCCCGTACGGCTCGACGGCGCCCTGGCGGTGGTCGGCCCCGTCCTACGGCCGGGCGCGGCGGCCTGCTTGAGCTGTGCCGAGTACCAGAGGTTGGCCACGGCGGGCGGCCGGGTGCCGTGGCGGAGCCCGGAGCTGGAGCTGGCCGGCGTCCTGTCCCCGGCGCTCGCCGACTGCGTCGGCACCCTCGTACAGGACCTGCTGGACAGCAGTGACGGCCGTGACGGCGGCGACGGCGACGGCGACGGCGACCGGGCCCACGGCCTCGCGGAGGAGGGCGAGCCGGCCGGCGCTGCGCAGACCGCCGTCGTGTACGTCGTCCACCTCGGCCGCGGCAGCTGGTCCACCCACCGCATCCGCCCCGTCGGTGGCTGCCCGGTGTGCCGCCCCCTGCCCCCGGACTCGGCCGCCGGGACGGACCCGCTGCCCGCCGCCCCCCGCCCGCTGCCCGACCCGTACGTCCTGCGCGCCCCCAACCCCCGTACCACCGCGGAGGGCCTGCGCACCGCGCTGTACGACGAGCGGTTCGGCCCGGTGCGCCGGCTGGTGCGCGCCGAGGACTCGGCCTTCTCCCTGACCACGGCCGTCGTGACCGACGGCCGGGCCCTGGACGACGGCGGATACGGCCGGGCGCGGGACTTCGCCGACAGCGAGCGGATCGCCCTGTTCGAAGCCGTCGAGCGGTACGCGGGCATGCGTCCCACCGGCCGCCGCACCGACCTGAGGGCCCCCTTCGCCGCGCTCGGGCCCGACCGGGCGGTCGACCCGGAGCGGTTCGGCCTTCCCGACCCCGCCCACCACGGGCATCCGTCCTCAGCGACCGTCCCGTACACCCCGGACCTGGAACTGGACTGGGTGCACGGGTGGTCGCTCACCCGCCGGCGGGCCGTCGCCGTGCCCGAGCACGTCGCCTACTGGGACGTGCCGGGCCCCGGCCGGCCGCGCGTGGTGTACGAGTCCTCGAACGGCTGCGGACTGGGCAACAGCCCCGAAGAAGCCGCCCTGTACGGCCTGTTCGAGGTGGCCGAACGCGACGCCTTCCTGATGGCCTGGTACGCGGCCACCCCGCTGCGCCGCATCCAGCCGCCGCCCGAGGACACCGGCACGGCCATGCTCGCGGACCGGGCGGCCCTGGCAGGGTACCGGCTGTCGCTGCTCGACGCGACGAACGACTTCGGCATACCCGCGGTCGTCGCCGTCTGCCGGTACGGGGGCGGCCACCCGGCCGCGCCGCGGATGTTCCTCGCGGCGGGCGCCCACCACGACCCGCGCGTCGCGATCAGGTCCGCGGTGGCCGAGGTCGTCACCAACGTGCTGGAGTCCGCGCACCGTTCGCTCGCCGACGGCGGGCCGCGCGACCCCGAGCGGCTGCGGCCGATGCTGGAGCGGCCGGAACTGGTGGTGGGCCTCGACGACCACGTCGGGCTGAACACCCTCCCCGGGGCGGGCCCGCGCCTGGAGTTCCTCTTCGCCGACACGCCCCGCGTGCCGGTGGCCGAGGCCTGGCCGGGGGCGCCCGAACCCGTCGCCGACCTCACCGACCTGCTCGGGGCGACCGTGGACCGGCTCTCCCGGGCCGGCCTGGAGGTCATCACCGTCGACCAGACCGAACCGGGGCTGCGCGACCGGCTCGGCCTGCACTGCGTGAAGGTCCTCGTACCCGGCTCGCTGCCGATGACGTTCGGACACGTCAACCGGCGGACCCGGGGGCTGCCCCGGCTGCTGGAGGTCCCGTACCGGCTGGGCCGCACCGAACGACCGCTGCGCCACGAGGACCTGGCCCTCCACCCGCACCCCTTCCCCTGACCCCCCCGGTCGGGCCGGCGGCCCACCCGACGCCGGGACCGCCCCGGACCCGACCCCGCACCCGCGAACGAGGACCGCACGCGATGACCACCGACACCTGGCACAGCCTCCACCTCTTCCTGCACTCCGGCACCGAGGACACCGACCGGTTCCTCGTCCGGGAGGCGGCCCCGCTCCTCGACCGCCTCACCGGACCCGGCGGGTCCGCCACCCGCTGGTTCTTCATCCGGTACGGGGAGGACGGCCCCCACGTGCGGATCCGGGTGCGGGGGCTGGGCGCGCCGGTGGCGGCTGACCTGGCACAGCAGTTGGCGCGGGCGGCGAAGGAAGTACCGGCGGTGCCGGGGCCGTGGCCCTCCGGGCACGGGGAGGTCAGGGAGGTCCCGTACGTGCCCGAGACCGCCCGCTACGGCGGGCCGCAGGCCCTGCCGGTCGCCGAGGAGGTCTTCGCCGCGTCCACGCAGGTGGCTCTGGACGCCCTGCGGGCCCTCCACGGCCGCGGCGGAAGGGACACCGGTGCGGGTGCCGGTGCCGGTGCGGATGTAGGTGCGGGGGCGGCCGTGCGGCTGGCGCTCGCCGCGGACCTGGCGCACGCGACGGCGTACGCCCTCGGCATGGGCCGGCTGACCACGGCCCGCTGGCTGCGCCGCCACGCAGCGGGCTGGCGGTGGGTCACCGAGGTCCCGCTGCTGCCGGGAGCCTCCGTCCACGCCCGGGTCAACTCCGTCTACGCGGCCCAGCGTACGGGCCTGGCACGGCGCGCCGCCGGTGTGCGCGAACACCTCGCAGCCGGGACCGCCCCCGGCTGGCTCGGCCGGTGGGCGGACGCGGTCGGCGAGGCCGACGCACTCCTGCGCGCCGGGTCCACGCCGGCGGGAAACACCCGCGAGGAGGCGCAGGACACCGCGCCCGACGCAACCGCATGGATCTGGGCCTCGCAGCTCCACATGCTCTTCAACCGGCTGGGCATCACCCCCGACGAGGAGCGGGCGGTGTGCCGGCTCGCCGCCCGGACCCTGCTGGAGACCGAGGAGCCGCCGGGCTTCTTCCCGCAGGGGCACACCGCGGCCGACGTCCAGTACCTGGAGCGCAGCAAGTTCCAGATAGGCCGCGGCGAGGACACGGCACTGCGCTCGCTGCCGGCACCGCGGCGGTCGGCCGCCGGGCCGGAGCTCGACCTGCCCGCGGACCCGCTGCCGCAGGTGCCGCTGGGCGCCGTGCTGGCCGACCGGTCCTCGCTGCGCGGCGCCCTCGCCGGACCGCTGGACGCCCGCGCACTGGGCTCGCTGCTGTGGCACTCCCTCTGCGAGAACAGCCGCTCCGAACAGACCCTGGCCGACGGGACGGCCCGTACGCTGGTCCACCGGGCCTATCCGAGCGCGGGCGCCCTGTACACGGCCCGGGTCCGCCTGCTGGTGCTCGACGTGGCCGGGGTGCCGGCGGGCACGTACGACTGCGTGCCGGAGCGGCGGACGCTGCACCGCATCGGGCCGGTGCCCGAGCTGGACCGGATCAAGGCGCTGTCGACGTACCTGTCCCGTCCGTCGACGGACCCCGACTGGATCGGCATCGACGGGGCCCCGGCCGTCCTGGCCGTGTACGCGGACCTCGGCGTGCTGCGCCGCCGCTACGGTCTGCGCGCCCTGCGCCTAGCCCTGCTGGAGACCGGCCACCTGGCCCAGACCCTGCTCCTGACGGCGTCGGTCCTGGGCCTGGGAGGCACCCCGCTCGGCGGCTTCCACGACGACCTGGCCCACGAACTCCTCGGCCTGGACGACCTGGAGCAGCCGCTTCAGTACCTGCTGCCGCTGGGTCGCCGCCCGACGTCGCGGGACCGGTAGCCGCTCCGTGTCGTGCCGCTACCGGCGGGCGGCCCGGCGGCGGGCGAGGAACACGCCGAGGACCATCCCGACGACGAGGGTGACGGTGAGGACCACCCAAAGCGGGATCGTGACGGTGGGGACCCACAACCTGACGGTCACCGGTCCGGTGTTGACGGCGATGAACCAGACGGCGAGGGCGGCCAGGACGACGAAGCCGATGGTGCGCAGCCGCACGTCACGGCCCTTGACGGTCAGGGTCGGCGGCTGGTGACGCGCTGGGGCCTTCCGTGCCATGTGCCCCATTATCGTGGTGTTCGCGGCCGAGGGCGACCGGGCCCGATCACAGCGGTCCGTGCCGCCCACGGTGGGCGGCACGACCACTAACGCATCGACGCCCGACCGCCAGGTGGTCGAGGACGGGACGCGGACGGCGACGCCGGTACGGGTCAAGCCGAGCCGGAAGGGCATGACCGTCACTGTCCGGGTCCGCCCGCCCGACGAGGGAAAACCGCGAGACCGCCTACTGGCAGTTCACCCTCGACCGACCCCGGCCTGCCCGGCCCAGCGGCGCAGCGCGGCCGTGGCCCGTTCGGCGTCGGCCGGCGGCAGGCCCTTGATGGATATGTGGTGGCTGCCGCCGCGCACCCCGAAGACGTACGAGTCGCGCGTGCCCCTGCCCAGGCGGAAGGGCTCCGCGACCGCCATGTCGTTCTCGCCGTTGACGAACATCAGCGACCGGCCGTGGAGCCGCACCCAGCGGTCGACGTCCGCCATCGCACCCTGCCGGAAGTGCAGGGGTATCTCCCGCGGCACGTAGGAACGCACTTCCTGCACGCCCGGGTGTCGAAGCAGCCCCTCCAAGTGCGGGGCGGCGAACGTCGCGTACCCGAGCTCGGTTCCCAGCTGGTGGAAGTACGGCGTGTAGGGCTTCAGCTTCTGGTCGGTGTACACGGGAAGCAGCGTCACCTTGGCGATCCACGCGTAGAGGGCGTCGTCGGACGCGTCCGCGCCGGGCACCGCGGCGCAGCCGTCCGCCGGCTGGTACATCCAGAACATCATCGGCAGGCGCAGCACGGCGAGTTCGAACGCCCGGTCCGCACTGCCGACGGTTGCGAAGGTCGCCTTCTGCTCCTCCGCCCACCGGCCGTACCGCTGCGTCATCGCCTCGCGGCGCACCAGCGCCCGCCGCTGTACCTCCCTGAGGGCGGCCCGGCACTCGGCGGTGCCGACCTGCGCCAGGCGGGTGTCGTAGGCACGGTCGTCCCGGTCGTCGGTGTTGTTGGGCGCGGAGTACGCGACCGTGCCGGCCACGTCGTCGGGGTAGAAGCGGCGGTGGTAGACGGCCGTCATTCCGCCCTTGCTGCCTCCGGTCGATATCCAAGCGCCGCGGTACAGCTGCTTGAGCGCGGTGACCAGGCGGTGGTGGTCGCTCGCCGCCTGCCAGATGGTCAGCGTGGACCAGTCCTGGTCCTGGCCCCGGGACGTCCCGAAGAAGCGCTGCTCGGTGGTGATCTGGTTGGCGTCCAGCAGCACCGCCGGCTCCGCCAGGCGCTGCGGTGCGGACCCCAGGTCGTAACCGCTGCTGTACAGCACCATCGGGCGGTCGACCGACTTGTGCACCAGCGTCAGTCTCTGCTCGAACGACCCCCGGTCCGGATGCCGGTGATCGGCGGGCTGCCGGAAAGCGAGGTCGAGGACGGTCTGCCCCTCGGCCCCGGGCCGTTCGCCGAGCAACCGCATTCCCGGGACCGCCCCGACCCGGGCGCGGATGTCGTCGTCCTGAGGCGCGGCCCCGGCCGGGGAGGCCAGTCCGGTCACTGCCAGGACCGCCGCCGCAGCCACGATGACCAGGTGTTCCATCGTCTTCTTCATGTCTTCAGGAAACCCGGCCCGACCCCGCCCACGGATCCCCCATGCGGGGAGGACGTCTCCCCCGCGCGGGGGAGGACGGCCCCGCCCGCGTGCGGCAGGATGACAACCGGGCGGCGCCGGCGCGCTGTTGCTCCCGGCCCGGGAGCAGGGCTCACACCGTTCAGCCGGCCAGCGCCAGCAGCTCCCGGGCCAGGCTCCTCGCCGTCAGGTCCGGGTGCGGCGTTCCGTCGCACAGGAAGCCGGAGACGACACGGCGCGGCGAGTGGGCGATGTGCTCCACCGCGGGCCGGGCCGCTGCCGGGAGGAGGCGCATCGCCACCAGGGCGCGCAGCGCGTCCATGTGCGGCTCGTGCAGGTCGCGGCCGCGGGCGAGCTGGTCCGCGATGACCGGCGCGGTATCGTGCGTGCGCCCCGTGACGCGCCAGATCGCGGCAGCCGCGTCCGCCCGGCCCTCCCGGGCGGGAGCCAGGAGCCGCTCCTCGACCAGCGGCAGCAAGGCCGCGGCGGCCGGACCGAGTTCGCCGGCCACGCGCACGGCCGCCGTGCGCCGGGTCAAGGGATCCAGCAGCGCCCGCACCACGGCCACCGCGGGCCCCGCTTCGCCCGTGACGTGAGCCAGCGCCGTGGCCGCCGCCAGGTCACCGGCTCCGGCCCGGGCCCGCAGGGCCGCGGCGGCTGCCGCGCCCGCCGCCGGGCCCAGCGAGGCGAGCACCCCGGCCGACGCCGGCAGCAGCCGGACCAGGTCCGGCAGGCATGCGGCAGCGAGTTCGGGAAAGGGCAGCAGCGCGTCCACCCACCCCGCACACGGCCGGTCCGCGACCCGGAGAGCCACCTCCCGGGCCGCCGCCCCGAACACCTCCACCGCCGCCGGCACGACGACGCCGGGAGCCGAGAAGGGGGTCAGCGGGAGCGATGCCGCCTCCTCCGGCAACTCGTCCATCAGGCGCAGGACCAGGCCCACCGCGCCGGGCACCCGCAACCGCACCGCGGCATGCACCGCCGCCACCCGTACGGCAGGGTCCTCCGACCGGAGGGACGGCTCCAGCCACGGCGCGGGCGCGCCGCCCTCCAGCGCGGCGCCCGTCCTCGCCACCCGGCACAGGCCCTCCACGTCCACGGCCGATGACGCGAGCGACGGCAGGACGTCCCGCTCCCGGTCCCGCCACGCCTCGGTGAGCTCCCAGGCCAGCGGCAGCCCGCGTCGCACCGCCATCAGGGCGGCCTCCGGATCGTCCATCAGCCGCTCCCCGAGCGGCCGGTGGCCCGCGGGCCACGGATGGTACGTGTCGAGGACGGCCTCCTCCCCGTGCGCGTCGAGTGCCGCCTCCACCCACGCCGCCGGCAGCGGCAGGGGCGCTGTCCGCAGCAGATCGGTCAGCGCCGCCCCGCGCACCAGCGGCTCCGCCTCGGACAGCAGCGCCCGGTTGCGTGCGTCCCTCACCTCCGGTGAGACGTCCAGCAGGCCGAGCGCCGTCACCAGGTCCGCCCGCACCTCCACGTCGTCCTCCTCCACCAGCCGGGCCCGCAGCAGCGGCATCAGCGGTAGGGAAGCCTCCTCGCACGCGGCGATGATCCACACCAGGGTGCGACGCACGGACCGGTCCTCGTCGGCCGCGAGCACCAGCAGCGGCGGCAGCGCCGCGGCGACCGCCCGCCGCACCTGCCGCCACTGCGGCCCCGCCCCGTCGGCCGCTCCGTGGAGCAGCCCCAGCAGCCACAGCCGGTCACCCGGCCCGTCCAGGGCGAGCCGGGCCAGGAACGGCACGGCCTCGGCGGTCGCCGAATAGACCGACCCCTGGTGGCAGAGCGACGAGACCAGCTCCTGCAACGCCCCCTCGCGCACCCGGGGGTCCGCCGAGCCGGCCGCCCGCAGCAGTCCCGGTACGTCGTCCGCCGGACCGTACGCGTGCTCCAGCCCGGCCCAGTCGATGTCGTCGATTCCGTCCAGCATGATCGCGACCCTACGGCCCCGGGAGCGCGACGGGCGCGGCGGGCGCGGGTCAGCGCCAGGCCGGGTGGCCCTCGGACGCCGACGCGGTGGTGAGGGAGCGGGAGTCGGTGCCGTCCGCGCGGACCGCCCAGATCACCGGCTTCTCGTACGGCCCGCGGACGAAGGCCAGCCAGCCGCCGTCCGGGGACCATGCCGGGTCCATCTCGTGGGCGTCCGTCGCCACCAGGGCGCGGTCGCCGGTCCCGTCGGTGCCGACCACGCGGATGTCGCCCTGCGTCCCCCGCCCGTACGTCCCCGCGGTGTACGCGAACGTGCGGCCGTCCGGCGACCACACCGGGTCGAGCGCCGGATGCGGCAACCGGGTCAGCTGCTGGGGGGCGGCCCCCGGGGCGTCGGCGTCCACCGCGTGGATCTGCCAGTCGTCCTTGCCGGACGGCATGCAGAAGGCGATCCGCTTGCCGTCCGGGGACCAGGCGGGATCCTCCACCTGGCCGGTTCCGGACGTCACCTGACGGGCGGATCCGTCGGCGAGATTCACCACGAACAGCTGCTGTACGCCCTTCTCGGCGCGCAGCACCGCGAGCCGGGTGCCGTCCGGGGACCAGGACACCCGCCCGCCGGCGATGGCGGCGATCCGCCGCGGGTTCGAGCCGTCGGCATGGGCGGTCCAGACGGCCGCGCCCTGCGCGGTGACCTGGGTGTACGCGAACGACCGGCGGTCCGGGGACCATTGGGGGAGCATGGCGCAGGCGTCCCCGGTGGTCAGCCGCACCGGCGCGGCGGCGCCCGGGTCGCGGCGGGAGATCACGCCGTGGCAGTCCTGCGGCCAGCCTGCGGCGGTGTCCTGACGGACCAGCACCGGGGCGGTGGGGAACGCGGCCGGGCCTGCCGGCGCGGCGGACGGCGAGGCGGGAGCGGAGGCCGCAGGGCCATCGGGCCCGGCCGCGCCGGAGTCCCCGGAGGAGCCGGACCACGGCCGCCACACCAGGAGGCCCACCGCGGACAGGGCGAGCAGGACGGCCGCCGCGCGGACGGCGTTGACGCGGCGGGGCCGCCGTACGGTCGGCGCCCCGGTCACGGCGGCCCCCTCCGGCCGGGCTCCGGCGGCGGGTCCGGCTCCGGTAGCGGTCTCGGCCACGGCCGCGCCGGCGGCCCCGGCTGCGGCTTCGGTTGCGGCTCCGGTTGCGGCTCCCGCTCCTGCTCCTGTTCCGGTCTGGGTGACGGCCTGCGCGTCAGCTGGCCGCTCGGGGCCGGGTGGGCCCGCCACCGTGGGGGTCCGCAGCGACGCGGTGCCCCCCTCCGGTAGGGCCACCACCGCCGGCCCGGCCGGAACACTCCGGTCCGCCACGGCCGGAGCGCCCGGGTCCGCCACGGTCTCCGGCCGGTCGGCCGCCGGGGCCGCAGCCGGAGACGTGGCCGCAGCCGGATCCGGCCGGAGGCTCGGCGTCGGGGTCGCGTCCGCAGACGGCACGGGCTCCGGGGCCGCGGACGGCTCGGGGTCCTGCCGGCGCAGCAGGGCCATCGCGGCGTCCGGCAGCCAGCCCTCCGCGGGCCAGCGGACGGTCAGCCGGCGGAGGAACTCCGCCGAGGTCGGTCGGTCCGCCGGGTCCTTGCACAGGCAGTCGGCGACGAGCTCGCGCAGCTCGTCGGGGACCGCGCTCAAGTCCGGCTCCTCGTACACCACCTTGTAGTGCCGGGCGGTCGCCGGGCCGTCACCGAACGGCGAACCGCCCGCGGCCTGGGTGAGCACCACGCCGAGCGCGAACATGTCCACCGCGGGCGTGATCGAGCCCCCGGTGAGCTGCTCGGGCGACAGGAATCCCGGGGTACCCACCTGCATGCCCGTCTGCGTCAGCGCCGTTCCGTCCAGCGCACGGGCGATGCCGAAGTCGATGACGCGGGGGCCGTCCTCCGCGATGATGATGTTCGCGGGCTTGAAGTCGCGGTGGATCACCCCGGCCCGGTGGATCGCCTCCAGCGCCTCGGCGAGCCCGGCGGCCAGCACGGTGAGCGTGTCCACCGGCAGGGCCGTGACCCGGGCCAGGACCGTGGCCAGGGTCGGTCCCGGCACGAACGCCGTCACCAGCCAGGCCGGATCGCCGTCGGGGTCGGCGTCGACGACGGGGGCGGTGTGGAAGCCGCCGACGCGGCGCGCCGCCGCCACCTCGTCGGCGAAGCGGCGCCGGAATCCGGGCTCGGTGCTCAGCTCGGGGCGTACGACCTTCACGGCCACGGCCCGTCCGGAGGGGGAACGGCCCAGGTAGACCACCCCCATGCCGCCCTGGCCGAGCCGGTGGGTCAACAGGTAGCGGCCGTCGCCGACCGAGGCCGGATCGCCCGGTCCCAGCGCTTTCATGTGTGAGCACCCCCGTTCCGCACCGTGCGCGGGTGCTGCCCTTTCCCTACCGGTCACGCCGCCCGGCAGTCAAGCGGGGCCGGGAGCCCCGCCGACCTGCCCGCTCGTCCCGTGCTCGCGCCCCGGCCGTGCCCTGCCGCGTCGAGCCGGTACGGGGGTCGTGCGGGTGGGCATGCGGGGGCCGTGCGGGGCCGTGCAGCGCGTCACCCGCGCCAGATCTGCTCGTACGCCTCCCGGTAGCCCTCGGGGTCCCAGGACGTTCCTCCGCCGCTGTTGTCGGCCGTGACCACGTGGACGGGGGCGACGTAGCCGCTGGGCGGGTTGCCGGCGAAGGCGCGGTTGAACTCGTCGACGATCTGCCAGCCCTGCTGCGTCAGCGGCTCGGGGACGGTGGCGGCCTGGTACTGGCCGCTGTTGATGCGCTGGAAGGCGGAGGGGTCGCCGTCACCCGCGCCGATGTTGAGCGGGGGCCCGGCCCCCGGCTTCCCGGCGGCGCGGAGGGCCGGCGCCGCATCCGCGAAGTACAGGTCGTTGATGGCGATGGAGTGCGTCCACTTCTTCGGGAAGCGGGACACCAGCGAGGAGACCTCCTGGGGGGTGCGCTGGCTCGCGTCCGGGATGGGGATGTTGGCGTAGGCGAGGAGCTTCACGGCGGGGCAGGTGGCGAGCTGCTGCTTGATGAGCTCGGACTTGTTCCGCGCGAACGGGATCGAGTCGTCGGTGAAGACGACGACGCCGGCGCCTCCGTCGGACCGGGCGATCACCCAGTCCGCGCTGATCCGCGCCACGTCCTCCACCTTCGTGGTGACGTTGGTGAAGAGTCTGGGGCTGGTGCTGGGGCCGGGGGAGCTCACCGCGTGCCAGCCGATCAGCGGGATGCCCGCCTCCTCGGCCCGCGCCACCTGCTGCGAGGTGAGGCGGGGGTCGAAGCCGCCGATGACGATGCCCGACGGTTTGAGGGTGACGGCCTGGCTGAACGCGGCCTGGATGCCGGCCGGGGTGCCCTCCCCGTCGATGACCCGGACGTTCCAGCCGATGGCCGCCGCGGCTTCCCTGACCCCCTTCGCGACTCCGGCGACGCCCGGGTTGGTCATGGTCTGGGCGACGTAGACCAGTGTCTTCCCCGGAACGGCGCGGGGGCCGCTGCGCGGGCCGGTCCAGGCGGTGTCGGTGCTCTCGGCCGCCTGCACCGCGGCCTTCGCCTTCCGTAGGGCGTCGGGGCAGCCGCCGGCCGACGGCCCGGTCGCCGTTGCCCGTCCGGTCGGGGTCCCGTTCGATTCCGACGGGCCGCTCTCGCAGCCCGCCAGGAAGCCGACGGCCGCCGCCCACAGGGCCACGGCCGCGACGGCGGTCTTCCGGTTCGGGTACACGGTGCTCCTGTCACTGGTTGCACTGCCTACGGGCCGGGCTGCTCACCGGTGGCCGGTGGCGGGCGGTCCGGTGCGGTCGCGGCGCGCAGCCTTCGGCGGGACGAGTAGCCGGCCAGGCCGACCGCGATGAGCAGGGTGGCGCCGTTGAACAGGGGGGTGGCCCAGAACTGGGCGCCGAACTGCCGGATGCCGGCGAGGCCGACGGCGAGCAGCGTGACGGCCACGAGGGTGCCCACGGCGTTGGCGCGGCCCGGCTTGATCGTGGTGGAGCCGAGCAGGGCGCCGACGAAGGCGGGCAACAGGTAGTCCAGGCCGACGCTCGGGTTGCCGATCTGCTGCTGCGCGGCGAGGAGCACTCCGGCGAAGCCCACCACCAGGCCCGAGCCGGTGAAGGCGTACACGCAGTACGCGCGCGTGGGGATGCCGAGCATGCCGGCGGCGCGGGGGTTGGATCCGATGACGTACAGGTACCGGCCGAACGGCAGCCGCTCCAGCAACACCCAGAGCACCACGACGACGGCGAGGACGTAGAAGGCGGGGACGGGCAGGCCGAGGAAGCGGGAGTCGTACAGGCCGGTGAAGGCGGGCGGAAGGCCGTCCGGCCCGGGGACGATCCGGCTGCCGTCGGTGAGCCAGCCGGTGACGGCGTACATGATGCTGCCGGTGCCGAGCGTGGCGATGAGGGAGTCGATCCGGGCGAACTCGACGATGACGCCGTTCAAGGCGCCGACCAGGGCCCCGCCGGCGACGACGGCGAGGCAGGCGAGCGGCCAGGACCAGCTCGCGTCGACGATGAGGTACATCACCAGGACGTGCGCCAGGCCCAGCCCGTAGCCGATGGACAGGTCGAACTTGCCGGTGGCGACGGGGATCGTCACACCGAGCGCGAGGAGGGCGGGGATCGACTGGTTGGACAGGACCGCCGAGACGTTGTCCAGGGTCGGGAAGGTGTCCGGCAGGGTGAGGGAGAAGAGGAGGAAGAGCAGGACGGTGAGGGTCAGGAGGCCGTAGGTGCCGATGAAGTGCCCGCGCAGGTGACCCGGCAGGGAGCGGCGCGAGGGCGGGCGGGTCACGGGCTCGTCGCACTTCCGGTGATCGCGGGCATGGCCGAGGCGGTGCGGGTCAGTTCCCTGACGCTGAGGGTCTCCCCCCTCAGGTCGGCCGCCACGGCGCCGCGGACGAACACCAGGGCGCGGTGGCTGAGGTCGGCGACCTCCTCGAAGTCGGAGGAGACGAGCAGGACCGCCAGGCCGTCGGCGAGCGCGTCGTCGATGAGGCCGTGGATCGCCGCCTTGGCCCCGACGTCCACGCTCGCGGTGGGCTCCTCCAGGATCAGCAGCCGCAGACGTCCCGTGAGCCACCGGCCGACGACGACCTTCTGCTGGTTGCCGCCGGACAGGGTGGCGATCACGGCCTCGCCGTCGCGGGGGCGGACCGCGAACCGCTCGATCAGGACGGCCGCCCCGGCGCGCTCGCGCCGCGGGCGGATCCAGCGCCACGGGGGCACCCCGGCCGCCCGTGGATTGGCGAGGAAGTTCTCCCGCACGGTCAGTTCGGCGGCGCAGCCCTCCGCCTGACGGTTTCCGCCGACGAACCCGACACCGCTGCGCACCGCTGCGGCGACCGTGCGCGGGCGGTACGGTCGGCCGGCGAGCAGCACCTGCCCGCCGAGGACGGGCAGCACGCCGGCGAGGGCGCGGCCCAGCTGCCTGTGGCCGGCTCCGGTCAGCCCGACCAGGGCGACGATCTCGCCGGCGCGGAGGTCGAGGCTGACGGGCCCGCAGCGGCCGGTCGTGACGTCCTTGAGGCTGAGGACGGGCGCTCGGTCGTCGGGGACGGGGGAGCTGGGAGCGGGGGAGGCGGTGGGGGCGGCGGAGCCGGTGGCGGGCCGCCGGGCGGCCGGCTCGCTGCCCGTGATGTCGTGCACCAGGCGGGCGGGGTGGTACGGGGCGAGGGGGCCGTGGCTGACGAGGCGGCCGTCGCGCAGGACGGCGAACGCGTCCGCGACCCGGTACACCTCGTCGAGCCGGTGGCTGACGTAGAGGATGCCGTGCCCCCGGTCGCGCAGGGCGTGGAGCACGTGGAAGAGCCGGGTGCAGTCCGTGGCGGGGAGGGTGGCGGTCGGCTCGTCGAGGACGAACAGCTCGGCCCGTTTCGCGAGGGCGCGGGCGATGGCGACCAGGGAGCGTTCGGCGGGGGCCAGATCGGCGATCCGGGTGTCGGGGTGCAGGTGTCCGGCGACGATCTCCAGTGCTTCGGCGCAGCGCTCCCGGGTGCGTCGCCAGGAGATCAGGCCGCGGCGGCGGGGGTAGCCGGTGCCCAGGGCGATGTTCTCGGCGACCGTCATCCACTCCACCAGGCCGAGGTCCTGGTGGATGAAGGACAGCTTCGCGGACGCGGCCTCGGAGCCGAGCGGGTGCCCGGCGACCGTCACCTCGCCCTCGTCGGGGCGGTGGACCCCGGCGAGCACCTTGATCAGCGTGGACTTGCCGGCGCCGTTGGGGCCGAGCAGGGCGAGGACGCTGCCGCGGTGGATGTCGAGGTCGACCCCGTCCAGCGCGACCGTACCGCCGAACCGCTTGCCCAGACCGCGTATCCGGACGAGCGGTTCCGCGCCGGGGCGACGCGTCGGGCTCGCCGAGGGGGCGGAAGTGTCATGCACGGACGTCTCCGGGGCAGGCCTGGGGAGTGCCTCCCCCATCAATGAGGGATGTTGAGGATGTTAACGGGAGTGATGGTGCAGTACCGGGCAAACCGTCATCTTCTGTGGCCCCAATGGTCGAGCGGCGGTCGGGTGTGCGGTACGCCGCGCCCGGTGCGCGGTGTGCCGCGGCGCGCGGGCGGTCATGCCGCGTCCAGGGAGCATTCGGCCCAGATGACCTTGCCCTGGCCGGTGTAGCGGGTGCCCCAGGCCTGGGACAGCTGGGCGACGAGGAACAGGCCGCGTCCGCCCTCGTCCGTAGTGGCCGCCCGCCGCAGGTGCGGGGCGGTGCTGCTGCCGTCGGCGACCTCGCAGATCAGTGCGCGGTCCCGGATGAGGCGCACCTGGATGGGCTCGCCCCCGTAGCGGACCGCGTTGGTGACCAGCTCGCTGAGCATCAGCTCGGCGGCGAACCCGAGCTCTTCCAGACCCCAGTCGGCCAGGGTGCGGGTGGCGTCGGCGCGGACCTCGCCGACGCGGGCCGGGTCGGCGGGCAGGTCCCAGGTAGCGATGCGGTCGGCGGGCAGGGTGTGGGTGCGGGCGACGAGCAGGGCGATGTCGTCGGCGGGGTGGTCGGGTGCGACGGCGTCGATGACCGCCTGGCAGGTGTCCTCGGGGGTCCGGCCGGGATGCGCCAGTGCGCCCCGCAGTTGGGTGAGCGCGTCGTCGATGTCGCGGTGGCGGTCCTCGACGAGGCCGTCGGTGTGCAGGACGTGC